>JALNWC010000020.1 GCA_023231075.1 Rhodoferax sp. | reverse complement strand
CGTCCTTCAACATGCCAAAACGTACCGACATCAAAAGCATCCTCATCATTGGCGCGGGTCCCATCATCATCGGACAGGCCTGCGAATTTGACTATTCCGGCGTGCAAGCCTGCAAGGCCCTGCGTGAAGAAGGCTACAAGGTCATCCTGATCAACAGCAACCCGGCCACCATCATGACCGACCCGGCCACGGCCGATGTCACCTACATCGAACCCATCACCTGGAAGACGGTCGAAAAAATCATTGCCAAGGAGCGCCCCGACGCGATTCTGCCGACCATGGGCGGCCAGACCGCGCTCAACTGCGCGCTCGACCTCTGGCACAACGGCGTGCTGGCCAAGTACACCGGCGCGGCCACCGGCAAACCGGTCGAACTGATCGGCGCCAAGCCCGAGGCCATCGACAAGGCCGAAGACCGCCTCAAGTTCAAGGATGCCATGACCCAAATCGGTCTGGGTTCCGCGCGTTCCGGCATCGCGCACAGCATGGACGAAGCCTGGGCGGTGCAGAAGACAGTCGGTTTCCCGACCGTGATCCGCCCCAGTTTCACGCTCGGTGGCACCGGTGGCGGCATTGCCTACAACCCCGAAGAGTTCGAGGTGATCTGCAAGCGCGGTCTGGAGGCCTCGCCCACCAGCGAGCTGCTGATCGAGGAATCGCTGTTGGGCTGGAAAGAATACGAGATGGAAGTGGTGCGCGACACCGCTGACAACTGCATCATCGTTTGCTCGATCGAGAACCTGGACCCGATGGGCGTGCACACCGGCGACTCGATCACGGTGGCGCCGGCGCAGACGCTGACCGACAAGGAATACCAGATTTTGCGCAACGCCTCGCTGGCCGTGCTGCGCGAGATCTGCGTCGACACCGGCGGCTCCAACGTGCAGTTTTCCATCAACCCCAAGGACGGGCGCATGGTGGTGATCGAGATGAATCCGCGCGTCAGCCGCTCCAGCGCGCTGGCCTCCAAGGCCACGGGTTTCCCGATTGCCAAGGTGGCCGCCAAGCTGGCGGTGGGCTATACGCTCGACGAGCTCAAGAACGAGATCACCGGCGGCGCCACGCCGGCCAGTTTCGAGCCCAGCATTGACTACGTGGTCACCAAAATCCCGCGTTTCGCCTTCGAGAAATTCCCCGCTGCCGACAGCCGCCTGACGACCCAGATGAAGAGTGTGGGCGAGGTCATGGCCATGGGCCGCACCTTCCAGGAGTCGTTCCAGAAAGCCTTGCGCGGCCTCGAAGTCGGCGTCGATGGCATGAACGAGAAAACCCAGGACCGGGAAATTCTGGAGCGCGAACTCGGCGAGCCCGGCCCCGACCGCATCTGGTACGTGGGTGACGCCTTTGCCGCCGGCTGGAGCGTCGACGAAGTCTTTGAGCTCACCAAGATCGACCGCTGGTTTTTGGTGCAGATCGAGCAAATCGTCAAGATCGAGCTGGAAATCGAACAGTTGCCTGTGCCAGCCGTGGGCACGGCACTCGATTCGATCGATGCCGCCACGCTGCGTGCGCTCAAGCAAAAAGGTTTTTCCGACCGCCGTCTGGCCAGGCAGTTCAAGACCAGCGATACCGCCGTGCGTGCGCGCCGCCACGCTTTAGGCGTGCGCCCGGTGTACAAGCGGGTCGATACCTGCGCGGCTGAATTCGCCACCAATACCGCCTACCTGTATTCCACCTACGAGACCGAAGGCTCGGAGTGCGAAGCGGCACCCACCGACAAAAAGAAGATCATGGTGCTGGGCGGCGGCCCGAACCGCATTGGTCAGGGCATCGAGTTCGACTACTGCTGCGTGCACGCGGCGCTGGCCATGCGCGAAGACGGCTTCGAGACCATCATGGTCAACTGCAACCCCGAGACCGTCTCGACCGACTACGACACCTCGGACCGCCTCTATTTCGAGCCCTTGACGCTGGAAGACGTGCTGGAGATTGTCGACAAGGAAAAGCCCGATGGCGTGATCGTCCAGTACGGCGGTCAGACCCCCCTGAAGCTGGCGCTCGACCTGGAAGCCAATGGCGTGCCCATCATCGGCACCAGCCCCGACATGATCGACGCCGCCGAAGACCGCGAGCGTTTCCAGAAGCTGCTGCATGAACTCAAACTGCGCCAGCCGCCCAACGCCACCGCGCGCACCGAGGCCGAGGCCCTGGAAAAGGCGATTGCACTGGGTTACCCGCTGGTGGTGCGCCCGAGCTATGTGCTGGGCGGCCGTGCCATGGAAATCGTGCACGAGCAGCGCGACCTGGAGCGCTACATGCGCGAAGCGGTCAAGGTCTCGCACGACTCGCCGGTGCTGCTGGACCGATTTTTGAACGATGCCATCGAGTGCGATGTGGACTGCGTGCGTGATGCCACCGGTCAGACCTACATCGGCGGCGTCATGGAGCACATCGAACAGGCCGGCGTGCACAGCGGCGACTCGGCCTGCTCGCTGCCACCCTACAGCCTGTCGGCTGAAACCGTGAGCGAGATCAAGCGCCAGACCGCCGCCATGGCCCATGGCCTGAACGTGGTGGGCTTGATGAACGTGCAGTTTGCGATTCAGCACCTCGATGGGCGGGACGTGATTTTTGTGCTCGAAGTCAACCCGCGCGCCTCGCGCACCGTGCCCTTTGTCTCCAAAGCCACCGGCGTGCAACTGGCCAAGGTGGCGGCGCGCTGCATGGCAGGGCAAACGCTGGCTTCGCAAGGCATCAGCCGTGAGGTGGATCCGCCTTATTTCAGCGTCAAGGAGGCCGTGTTCCCCTTCGTCAAGTTTCCCGGAGTGGACACCATTCTCGGCCCCGAGATGAAGTCTACCGGCGAGGTCATGGGCGTCGGCAAGACGTTTGGCGAAGCCTTCGTCAAGTCGCAACTGGGGGCGGGCAGCAAATTGCCGCGGCCTTTCATGGCCAACGGCGAGCCCTCCGGCAAGGTCTTCCTGTCGGTCAAGAACAACGACAAGCAGCGCGCGATCGAAGTCGCCAGGTCCCTGGTGGCGATGAATTTCGCGGTGGTCGCCACCAAGGGGTCGGCCGCCGCCATCAATGCCGCCGGTGTGCCCTGTGGCGTCGTCAACAAGGTCGCCGAAGGGCGTCCGCACATTGTCGACATGCTGAAAAACAACGAGATTGTGCTGGTCATCAATACCGTCGAAGAGCGCCGCAATGCGATTGCCGATTCGCGCCAGATCCGCACCTCGGCCCTGCTCGCCCAGGTCACCACCTTCACCACCATTGCCGGCGCTGAAGCCGCCGTGGAGGGCATGCGTTACATGGATTCACTCGATGTGATTTCGGTGCAGGAGATGCATGCGCAATTGAACGCAGGGTAAACCTGTGGTCATCCGCGTCATATTCGCGGCATAATTCACCCCATACCGCCGACCGGCAACGTTCGGCGGTTTCATTTTTGTGTTTCAACTTTCCCGGAGCTGCTCGTGGCGACCCTTCCCCTTACCAAACGTGGTGCTGACAAACTCAAGGCCGAGTTGCATCAACTCAAAGCGTTTGAGCGTCCAGCCGTCATCAACGCCATTGCCGAAGCGCGCGCGCAGGGTGATCTGAGTGAAAACGCCGAATACGAATCGGCCAAGGACAAGCAGGGTTTTGTCGAAGGGCGCATCAAGGAAATTGAAGGCAAGCTCTCAGCCGCACAAATCATCGACCCGACCGAACTCCATGCCGATGGCCGGGTGGTGTTTGGCACCACCGTGGAACTCGAAGACGAAGAGTCCGGACAAAAGGTCAGCTACCAGATCGTCGGCGAAGACGAGGCCGACCTCAAGCTCGGTCTGATCAACATCAACAGCCCGATTGCACGCGCCCTGATCGGCAAGGTCGAGGGTGACACGGCCGAGGTGCAGGCACCCGGTGGTGTGCGCCGCTATGAGGTGATGGCGGTCAGCTACTGCTAAATGGTCACGCGTTTGTGGACTTTGGCGCCCTGGCTGGCGGCTTTGTGGTGGGGCAGTCTGAGCACCCTGGGCGCACTGGTCGTGCCCTTGCTGTTTGCGCATTTGCCAAGCCCGGCGCTGGCGGGCGGCATGGCGGCCCGATTGTTCAGCGCGCAGACCTGGCTCAGTACCGGGTGCGGCCTGCTGCTGATGCTGCTGCACCGGCCAGGTCAGGCAGAACCCGGCAAGGGGCGGGCTCAGGCGGCGCTGGTTTTCATGCTGCTTGGGGTGCTGCTGGCGCTGTTGTCGGAGTTTGCCGTCGCGCCCCGGATCGTGAGCCGGGAGAATTTAAAACTGTGGCATAGCGTGGGCAGCGCGATGTTTGCGCTGCAGTGGCTGTGTGCCGGGGTGACGTTCTGGAAGGTGACCCGCAAGCTTCACTAACGTTCATGGCGGCCATGCCACCCCGAAGCATGAAAGAAGGCTGTCATTGCGGACTTGATCCGCAATCCATGGCTCCGAATTCATGGATGCCGGATCGAGTCCGGCATGACATGCGTCAGCCCTGGCTGCGTTTTTTGATGCTGATCTGCTTGGGTTTGGAACGCTTCACCTGGCCACCCGAGGTGAGGCGCTGGTTGCCCAGCACGCGCAGGGTTTTGACCTCGGGGCGCTGACCGCCACGGGTGCTGTACTTGAGCACCTTGACATCGCGCGGGCCGGGTTTGCGGTCTTCGTCAACGGTTTTTTCGCGCTCGGGCAGCGGCCGCCACAACACCAGCAATTTGCCGATGTGCTGGATCGGGGCGGCGTTGAGTTCGTCGGCCAGGGTTTGGAACATGGCTTCGCGGGCGGCGCGGTCGTCGGAAAAAACGCGCACCTTGATGAGGCCGTGGGCCGTGAGCGCGGCGTCGGCTTCTTTTTTGACGGCAGCGGTCAGGCCGTCGCCACCGACCATGACCACGGGGTCGAGGTGGTGGGCTTCGGCGCGGTGAACTTTGCGTTCGGCGGGGGTCAGTTGAATTTGAGACATAACAGTATTATCGGTGAGAACTATGAAATCAGCAGTTAAAAGCAGCAAGGTCAATCGGGCCTGGCTCAACGACCACGTCAATGACACCTACGTCAAGCTCGCCAAAAAAGACGGCTATCGGGCGCGCGCGGCCTACAAGTTGCAGGAAATTGACGACACCCTGCACTTGGTCAAACCGGGCCAGCTGGTGGTCGACCTGGGCTCGGCGCCGGGCGCCTGGAGTCAGTACGTGCGGCGCAAGTTGTCGCCCAAATCTGCCACCGGCGGCGGGGCGGCTGCGGGTGAGCTCAACGGCCGCATCATCGCGCTTGATCTGTTGCCGATGGAGCCGATTGAAGGCGTGCTGTTCATTCAGGGCGATATTCGCGAAGATGCCGTGCTCGCCCAATTGGCAGGGCACATGCAAGGCCAGCGGGCCGATCTGGTGATCTCCGACATGGCGCCCAACCTGTCGGGCATCAGCTCGGCCGACGCGGCGCGCATTGAGCATTTGATCGAATTGGCGCTCGACTTTGCGCAAGACCATCTCAAACCCGAAGGGGCGCTGGTGGCCAAGGTGTTTCACGGCGGCAGTTACGACGCGCTGGTCCAGCGTTTCCGGGAGACTTTTGTCACCGTCAAACGCCTCAAGCCCAAAGCCTCGCGCGACAAGTCCTCAGAAACCTTTCTGATCGGCATGAACCTAAGGGCTCGCAAAGCAATAACTTGTACTTTTGCCTAGCCATCTTTGGGCGCATTGCGTCGTTGCAAATCGCTTGTTTAGCCGAGCTAAACGGCGCGCTTTGCGTCTCGCACTGCATCCCAAATCCGGCCGTCAAAATGCACAACTTATTACTTTACGAGCCCTAAAAGCCACTGAATTCCTTGCAGTTGCTGTGGCTGATGGCTGGGTATTGGCGTTGCGCTGGCTGAACCGCCTAGAATTGGACCTCTTTTTACGGTGTTTACACCCATGCATTTCTACTGGAGTCTGGCTTGAACAATCCATGGTTTTCAAAAATTGCGGTCTGGATGGTCATTGCGATGGTGTTGTTCACCGTCTTCAAGCAATTCGACACGCGTCCGGCGGCCGGGGCCGGCTATCTGGGTTACTCTGACTTTCTTGAAGAAGTCCGCAGTAAACGGATCAAGAGCGCCGTCATCCAGGAAGGCCAAAGCGGCACCGAAATCGTGGCGGTCACCACCGACGACCGCAAGGTGCGCACCACAGCCACCTACCTTGACCGCGGCCTGGTGGGTGACCTGATCGACAACGACGTCAAGTTTGACGTGCGCCCGCGCGAAGAAGGCTCGCTTTTGATGACGCTGCTGGTCAGCTGGGGCCCGATGCTGCTGCTGATTGGCGTCTGGGTCTACTTCATGCGCCAGATGCAGGGCGGCGGCAAGGGCGGTGCCTTCAGCTTTGGCAAAAGCAAGGCGCGCCTGCTCGATGAAAACACCAACACCGTGACCTTTGCCGACGTGGCGGGTTGCGACGAAGCCAAGGAAGAAGTGAAAGAGGTGGTCGACTTTTTGAAAGACCCCGCCAAATTCCAGAAATTGGGTGGCCGCATTCCACGCGGCCTGCTGCTGGTCGGCCCGCCCGGCACCGGCAAAACCCTGCTGGCCAAATCCATTGCCGGTGAAGCCAAAGTGCCTTTCTTCAGCATCTCGGGTTCCGACTTTGTGGAAATGTTTGTCGGTGTGGGTGCCTCGCGGGTGCGCGACATGTTTGACAACGCCAAGAAAAATGCACCTTGCATCATCTTCATTGACGAGATCGACGCGGTCGGCCGCCAGCGCGGTGCCGGTCTGGGCGGTGGCAACGACGAGCGCGAGCAAACCCTGAACCAGATGCTGGTCGAGATGGACGGCTTCGAGACCAACGTCGGCGTGATCGTGGTGGCTGCCACCAACCGCCCGGACATTCTGGACGCGGCCCTGCTGCGCCCGGGCCGTTTTGACCGCCAGGTCTACGTGACGCTGCCCGACATCCGGGGCCGCGAGCAAATCTTGAACGTGCACATGCGCAAGGTGCCCTTGAGCCCGGACGTCAACCCCGCCGTGATTGCCCGTGGCACACCCGGCATGAGTGGTGCCGACCTGGCCAACCTGTGCAACGAAGCGGCCCTGATGGCGGCCCGGCGCAACGCGCGCACCGTGGAGATGCAGGACTTCGAAAAGGCCAAGGACAAGATCCTGATGGGCCCGGAACGCAAGAGCATGGTCATGCCCGAGAGCGAGCGTCGCAACACGGCTTACCACGAGTCGGGCCACGCCCTGATCGGCAAGCTGCTGCCCAAATGCGACCCGGTGCACAAGGTCACCATCATCCCGCGCGGCCGCGCGCTGGGCGTCACCATGAGCCTGCCGGCGCAAGACCGCTACAGCTACGACAAAGAGTACATGCTGAACCAGATCAGCATGCTGTTTGGTGGCCGCATTGCCGAAGAAGTGTTCATGAACCAGATGACCACCGGTGCCAGCAACGACTTCGAGCGCGCCACCCACATCGCCCGTGACATGGTCATGCGTTACGGCATGACGGCGGCGCTCGGCCCCATGGTGTACGCCGAAAACGAAGGCGAAGTGTTCCTGGGCCGCTCGGTCACCAAGACCACCAACATGAGCGAAGAAACCATGCAGAAGGTCGATGCCGAGGTGCGTCGCATCATTGACGAGCAGTACGCGCTGGCGCGCCGCCTGATCGAAGAGCACAGCGAACACATGCATGTCATGGCCAAGGCCTTGCTGGAGTGGGAAACCATCGACAGTGACCAGCTCGACGACATCATGGCCGGCAAGCCGCCGCGGCCGCCCAAGGACTGGTCGCCGCGCGTGCCCCCCGCGTCCAGTTCGGATATCGGCAGCGGCGGCACACCGGCTGTCAGTCCGGATGCCGCACCCCACGCGGCCTGAGCGTAGCAATCCAACAACGGGGCTGCGGCCCCGTTTTTTCATTCTTGAAATTTTCCGCACAACGATGTACTGGCAAACCAGCCGTTATCAAATTGACCTGACGCGCCCGCAGGTGATGGGCATCGTCAACGTCACCCCCGATTCGTTCTCGGATGGCGGCCAGCATGGTTCCGCGCTGACCGCGCTCAAACACTGCGAGCAGCTGATTCGCGACGGTGCCGACATCCTCGACATTGGCGGTGAGTCCACCCGGCCGGGTTCGTCGCCGGTCAGTCTGGAAGACGAACTGGACCGTGTGCTGCCGGTGCTGCGCGAGGCCGTTCGCCTGGGGGTGCCGGTGTCCTTGGACAGCTACAAGCCCGCGGTGATGCAGGCCGCGCTGGACCTGGGCGCCGACATCATCAACGACATCTGGGCCCTGCGCTGGCATAAAGGCGGGCAGGGCGGTCACACCCTGCGGGCGACCGAGGTGGTGGCGGCCCACCCGCGCTGTGGTGTTTGCCTGATGCACATGCACCGTGATCCCCAGACCATGCAGGTGGCGCCGATGCAGGGCGATGTGCTGCCGCAGGTGCGGGCCTTCCTGGAGCAATCGGCGCAAGACTTGCTGGCGTCGGGCGTCGACCAGGCCAGAATCATGCTGGACCCGGGCATTGGTTTTGGCAAGACGGTGGCGCAAAATTTTGCCCTGCTGGCGCGCCAGGCCGAGTTGCTGCAAGCGGGGTATCCGCTGCTGGCGGGTTGGTCGCGCAAGTCCTCGCTGGCGGGCATGGTGGCGCACACGGCGCCGCCCGGCACCACATTGTCAGCCTCCGAGCGCCTGGCACCCAGCCTGGCCACCGCGCTGCTGGCTGCCGAGCGCGGCGCCTCGGTGGTCAGGGTGCATGACGTCAAGGAAACCGTGCAGGCTTTGCGGGTGCTGGAGGCGATAAGATAGCCGCTGTTTGAATCAAGACTCAGGTGAAGGCAGAACAATGACAAGGCAATATTTTGGTACCGATGGCATTCGCGGTACCGTCGGGCAAGCGCCCATCACGGCAGACTTCACCCTCAAACTGGCCCATGCGGTCGGGCGCGTACTGAAACGCCATGAGGCCAAACCCACGGTATTGATTGGCAAGGACACCCGCATTTCGGGCTACATGCTGGAGAGCGCGCTGGAGAGCGGATTCAACTCGGCCGGCGTCGATGTGGTGTTGCTCGGCCCGCTGCCAACCCCCGGGGTGGCTTACCTGACGCGGGCACAGCGCGCCTCGCTGGGTGTGGTCATCAGCGCCAGCCACAACCCGTTCGAAGACAATGGCATCAAGTTTTTCAGCGCCCAGGGCACCAAGTTGCCCGATGCCTGGGAACGCGACGTGGAAGCCACGCTGCGGCAGGACCCGGTCTGGGCGGATTCCGCCAACCTGGGCAAATCGCGGCGCCTCGACGATGCCGCCGGCCGTTACATCGAATTCTGTAAAAGCACGTTTGCCAACAACCTGTCGCTCAAAGGCCTGCGCATCGTGGTCGATGCGGCCCATGGCGCGGCCTATCAAATTGCGCCCAAGGTGTTCCATGAGCTCGGTGCCGAGGTCATCGCCATTGGTTGTTCGCCGGATGGTCTGAACATCAACAAGGGCTTTGGCGCCACCCACCCCGAAGCGCTGATCGAAGCCGTCAAGGCGCACCGGGCCGACGTCGGCATTGCCCTGGATGGTGATGCCGACCGCCTGCAGGTGGTCGATGCCCATGGCCGTTTGTTCAATGGCGACGAAGTGCTCTACCTGATGGTCGATGACCGCCTGCGCCGGGGTGAGGCCGTGCCCGGTGTGGTCGGCACCCTGATGACCAACATGGCGGTGGAACTGGCCTTGCAAGCGCGCGGTGTGCCCCTGGTGCGTGCCAGGGTGGGTGACCGTTATGTGCTGGAAGAACTCGAGAAAAACAAGTGGCTGCTGGGCGGCGAGGGTTCGGGCCACCTGCTGGCGCTGGACCAGCACACCACCGGCGACGGACTCATTTCCGCCCTGCAGGTGCTGCAGACCAGCGTGCGCAGCGGTAAATCGCTGGCGGAATTGCTCAGCGGGGTCACGCTGTTTCCGCAAACGCTCATCAACATCCGGCTCAAGCCCGGGCAGGACTGGCGCGCCAGCGACCGGCTGGAGTCTGAAACCCTGGCCGTGGAGACCGAACTGGGCCAGAACGGCCGGGTGCTGATCCGCGCCAGCGGCACCGAGCCCCTGGTGCGTGTCATGGTCGAGGCGCGCGATCCGGCCCAGGCCAAGGTCTGTGCCCAGCGCATTGCCAGCACCATCAGCGGCTAAGGGCAACATGACTGCAATCACTTCCTTGACGCTGTGCCAGGCAGATTACACCAAGCCGCAGCACATGCGGGCGCTGCTGGATTTGCTGGACGGCTATGCCCGCGACCCCATGGGTGGCGCTGAGCCCTTGTCTGATTTTGCCAAGACCAACCTGCCGCAAGCGTTGGCGGCACGGCCCAATTTGTTCAGTGTGCTGGCCTTTGACGCGGCAGCGGGCGGCCTGCCGGTGGGTCTGGTCAACTGCGTCGAGGGTTTTTCCACCTTTGTCTGCCAGCCGCTGGTCAACGTGCACGACGTGGTGGTGGCGGCATCGCATCGCGGACAAGGCGTGGCGCAGCAGATGCTGGGGCTGGTTGAGCAACTGGCGCGCGCACGCGGGGCCTGCAAGCTCACACTGGAAGTGCTCGAAGGCAATACGCCGGCGCAAAAGCTGTACCGGCGGCTGGGCTTTGACAACTACCAGCTGGACCCGGCCATGGGCCAGGCGCAGTTCATGCAAAAGTGGCTTTGACTTTTTTGCTCCGGCTGCACCATGGACTGGCTCAAAAAACTCCCCGGCTACCAGCGCACCCCTTACGGCTTCGAGTTGCGTTTGCTGCGCAAGATGCCGCGCGTGCTGCTGCTGGGCACCCTGTTGCCCTTGCTGCTGTCGGGGCTGGCGCGGCTGTTTTACACCCAGGGCACGGCGGCCGAGATTGAGCGCCACATCCAGCTGTTTGACTTCGGCATGATCGGTTTGGCGGTGCTGATCTGGACGGCGGTGGTGATCGTGTCCTTGGGCTGCGTGATCGTCTGGCTGATGAAAGGCCCGGCCTACATGGCCGATGGTTATGAGGTCTCGCACAGCGACAAGCCCAAGCTCGACTAAACCGGTCCCCACACAAATGCACACCTTTCTCTGGCACGACTACGAAACCTTTGGTGCCCATACCCGGCAAACGCGGCCGGCGCAGTTTGCCGCCATGCGCACCGACGCCGACCTCAAGCCCATCGGCGCGCCGGTCATGCTGTACTGCCAGCCCGCCAACGATTTTTTGCCGGAGCCCCAAGCCTGCCTGATCACCGGCATCACGCCGCAGGAATGCCTGGAAAAAGGCCTGCCCGAACACCAGTTTGCCGCGCAGATCGAGCAGCTTTTCAGCGAGCCCGGCACCGTGGGCGTAGGCTACAACACCATCCGTTTTGACGACGAGGTCACGCGCTTCATGTTCTGGCGCAACCTGATCGACCCCTATGCGCGCGAATGGCAAAACGACTGCGGCCGCTGGGACCTGCTGGACGTGGTGCGCACCGCCTATGCGCTGCGCCCGGACGGCATCCAGTGGCCGCTCAAACCCGATGGCAAGCCGAGCTTCAAATTGACCGACCTGAGCGCCGCCAATGGCCTGCTGCACGCCGCGGCACACGACGCCCTGAGCGACGTGCAGGCCACCATCGCGCTGGCGCGGCTCATCAAGACGGCGCAGCCCAAGCTCTTTGACTTCTGTTTTGGCCTGCACAAGAAAGACCGGGTCATGACCGAGCTGGGCTTGCCCACCACCCTGACCCATGCGCGGCCGTTCCTGCACATTTCAGGCATGTTTGCGCCCGAGCGCGGCTGTGTCGCCCTGATGTGGCCGCTGGCCATGCACCCGGCCAACAAAAACGAACTGCTGGCCTGGGACCTGGCCTTTGACCCGGCCGAGCTGGCCAGTTTGAACGCCGAGCAGATCCGCCTGCGCCTGTTCAGCAAATCAGCCGATCTGCCAGAAGGCATGACCCGCCTGCCGGTCAAGTCGGTGCACCTCAACAAGTCGCCCATGGTGATGAGCAATCTCAAGGTGCTCGGCCCGGCCATGGCCGGGCGCTGGGGCATCGATGTGGCGGCACAGCTCCAAAACGCGGCCGTGGCACGGGATTTGCCCGACATGAGCGCCATCTGGGCGCAGGTCTTTGCCCGCCCCGAAGCGGCGCCGGTGGATGTCGATCAAGACCTGTACGGCGGTTTTGTCGGCAATGCGGACCGCCGCCGCCTCAACGACCTGCGCCGCTGCAGCCCGGCCGAGCTGGCCACGGCCCGGCCCGCGTTTGAAGACGCGCGTTTGTCGGAATTGTTGTGGCGCTACCGGGCGCGCAATTTCCCGCACAGCCTCAGCGTTGAAGAGGCTGCGCGCTGGGAAGCCCACCGCGCGGCACGTCTGTTTGACGGCGCGGGCGGGGCGCTGACACTCGACGCCTTGTTTGAAGCACTCGACAAGCTGGCCGACAACGCCAGTGAGCGCGACGAAGCCATCCTGGGTGCGCTGTACGACTACGCCAGCGAGATCGCGCCGCAACGCGCCTGAATGATCCAGTTTGTCCGCCCACCGAAATCAACCCAGAAACGGCAGTTGACCGCTTTGTATCCCTGGCCAAGCCGCATGAAATCGAGCGTTGACGGCTTCGATGGCGTTCACCTTGTGGGTGAAAGCGCTATGCACCTGCCAGCACCGCGCTCGGAGCGCTGTCCAGCAGCACGCAGGTGCTGCTGGAGCCGCAGCGCTCAGCCTTGCCTGGCACCCCGATCACCGCACCGGCAGGTGCATCCAACCGCCGTTTCCAGGTTTACTGCGCGGCCCAGCCGCCGTCCATGTTCCAGGCCACGCCGCGCACGTTGTTGCCGGCGGGCGAGCAGAAAAACACCGCCAGCGCGCCCAGCTCTTCGGGGGTGGTGAACTGCAAGGAGGGCTCCTTTTCGCCCAGCAGCAGCTTTTTGGCTTCTTCATTACTCAAACCCAGGGCGGCGGCCTTGGCGTCGACCTGTTTTTGTACCAGCGGCGTCAGCACCCAGCCCGGGCAGATGGCGTTGCAGGTGACGCCGCCGGTGGCGTTTTCCAGCGCGGTCACCTTGGTCAGGCCGACCACGCCGTGCTTGGCCGCGACATAGGCCGCTTTTTCTGCCGAGGCCACCAACCCGTGCACCGAGGCCAGGTTGATGATGCGGCCCCAGCCCGCCGCCTGCATGGCCGGCAGCGCCAGCCGCGTGGCATGAAACGCGCTGCTCAGGTTGATGGCGATGATGGCGTCCCAGCGCTCGGGCGGAAAATTTTCGACCCGCGCCACGTGCTGGATACCGGCGTTGTTCACCAGAATATCGACCCGGCCAAACTGTTCGGCGGCATAGGCCATCATGGCGGCAATTTCGTCAGGCTTGCGCATGTCGGCGCCGTGGTAGGCCACCTGCACGCCCAGCGCCGCCACCTCGGCCTTGGGGCCATCGACATCACCAAAACCATTCAGAACCATGTTGGCACCCTGGGCGGCCAGAGCCTTGGCAATGCCCAGACCAATGCCGCTGGTGGACCCGGTCACAAGCGCTGTTTTACCTTTGAGCATGGTGTATTTCTCCGAAAAAAATGGTTGAATTGATCCGCCCCGGACGAGATGGCAGCTGGATTGAATTAGGATGATGCCATGTACCCGCTGGACGCCATGGGCACATGCCACCCGGTCATTATCCAGCCTCCCTATAGTTTTCAGGACACGCCATGTCAGAACCCTCCCTTGAATTTGTCACCTGCCCCGATGCCCAGGGCGGCCACCGCATGGCTTACTGGCAGTGGGGCCAGCCCGACAGCGCCCATGTGGTGCTGTGTGTGCATGGCCTGACGCGCCAGGGCCGCGACTTCGACGTGCTGGCACAGGCCCTGTGCGCGCACGCCGCCAGCATCGGCCACAGCCTGCGCGTGGTCTGCCCCGACGTGGTCGGGCGCGGCCAAAGCGACTGGCTCAAAGACCCCCAGGGCTACCAGATTCCCGACTATGCGGCCGACATGCTGGCGCTGTTGCAGCAATTGCAGCCCACCACCCTCGACTGGCTCGGCACCAGCATGGGCGGCCTGATCGGCATGGCGGTGGCGGGCCTGCCCAATGCCCCGGCCTTTGCCAAAGTGCGCCGCCTGGTGCTCAACGACGTCGGCCCGACGCTTGAGTGGCAGGCGCTGCAGCGCATTGGCCAGTACTTGGGCAACACCGGTGTCTTTGCCACCGAGCAGCAGGGCGCTGACGCGATGTGGGCCACCTCCAGCAGCTTCGGCCCGCACACGAAGGCCCAGTGGTTAGCGCTGTGCCGGCCCATGCTGAAACCGCTGGGCGACGGCAGCGGCCGCTTCACGCTGCACTATGACCCGGCGCTGGCCGACCCGTACGCCGCCGTCACGCCCGAATTCGCCGCCCAGGGCGAGGCCCTGCTGTGGCAGGCCTATGACCACATCACCGCCCGGACGCTGCTGATTCGCGGCGCCGAGTCCGACCTGCTGTCGCCCCGGACCGCGCACGCCATGACCCAGCGCGGCCCCAAGGCCCGGCTGATCGAATTTGCCGGCGTCGGCCATGCCCCCACCTTGGTTGCCGACGACCAGGTAAAAGCCGTGGTTTCTTTCTTGCTGGATTAGCCATGAAATCCAAATACCCTCGCGGCAAGGGCCCCGCTCCCACAAGGGCGCCGCTCCCACAAGGGCGCCTCTCCCTGTGGGAGGCCCGCCCTCGGGCCGATGGATGTCGGGTAATTCAATGAAAAGCCAAACGACAGCCAACCCGGAGACAGCCACCAAACTGGTCCTGCCGGTGGTTGCCGCCACCGCCGACAGCCTGCCGGAGCAGGCCCATGCGCTGGCGCGCGCGCGGGCTTTTGCCGAGCCGCTGCTGGCCACCGAACTGCTTGACACCGGTGAAAACATTCTGGCCCACGCCGACGCCGTGGCCGCCATTCTGCGCAGCATTGGCGGCTCCGAAGCCATGCAGGCCGCCAGCTACCTGGTCTATGCCTGCGACCACCTGAACCGGCCGCAGGAAGTGATTGCCAAGGCCTTTGGCGACAATTTTGCTGATCTCGCCATGGAAACCACCAAGCTGGTGCGGGTGCAGCGCCAGGCCCGGCTGGTGCGCGCACGCGGTCACGCCACCGGCTTGCAGCCCGCTGCCATGCAGACCGAAAACGTGCGCAAAATGCTGCTGGCGTTTTCGCGCGACCTGCGCGTGGTCATGCTGCGCCTGGCCTCGCGCCTGCAAACCCTGCGCTTTTTTGCCGCCACCAAATTGCCGGTGCCCGAAGGCATCGCGGCCGAAGCCCTGCAGGTCTTTGCGCCACTGGCCAACCGCCTCGGCATTTGGGAAATCAAGTGGGAAATGGAAGACCTGGCGTTTCGTTTCCAGGAGCCCGACACCTACCGCCAGGTGGCCAATTGGCTCGATGAAAAACGCGCCGAGCGCGAGGCCAATGTCGAGCGCCTGCGCGCCCGGCTGCAATCCGACCTGAACGCCAACGGCCTCAGCGCCACCGTGTCGGGCCGGCCCAAGCACATCTACAGCATCGTCAAGAAAATGCGCGGCAAGGGGCTGGACTTTGCGCACATCTACGACGTGCGTGCGCTGCGCGTCATCGTGGCCAGCGTGCCCGAATGCTACGCCGCCCTGAGCTGGGTGCACAGCCATTTCACGCCCATTGCCGAAGAATTCGACGACTACATCGCCAAACCCAAGGTCAACGGCTACCAGTCGCTGCACACCGTGGTGCGCGACGGCGAGGGCCAGGTCTGCGAAATCCAGATCCGCACCCAGGCCATGCACGACCACGCCGAAAACGGCGTCGCCGCGCATTGGGCCTACAAGGAAGCCGGTGCCAAGGGCTACGCGGGCGTTTCAGCCAGTGGCGCCTATGACGCCAAAATCGCCGTGCTGCGCCAATTGCTGGCGTGGGAGCGCGACCTTTCGGGCTCCCGGACCCAGGGCGTTTTTGACGACCTGATCTACGTGCTGACGCCCGAGGCCGCCATTGTCGAACTGCCGCAGGGCGCCACCGCGGTCGACTTCGCCTACAGCGTGCACACCAGCCTGGGCCACCGCTGCCGCGGCGCGCGCGTCGATGGCGTCATGGTGCCGCTCAACACGCCACTGAAAAACGGCCAGACCGTGGAAGTCATCACGGTGAAAGAGGGCGGCCCCTCGCGCGACTGGCTCAACCCCGAGCAAGGCTACCTGGTCAGCCATCGCGCGCGCACCAAGGTGCGCGCCTGGTTCAACGCCCTGGCCTTGACCGAGACCACCGCCAAAGGCCGTGAAGCCGTCGAAAAACTGCTGCAGCGCGAGGGCAAAACCGCCTTCAAGCTCGATGACCTGGCCGCACAACTGGGCTTTACCTCGGCCGACGCCCTGTTTGAAGTGGTCGGCAAGGAAGAATTTTCGCTGCGCACCATCGAGCAGCTGCTGCGCCCGGACGAACCGCCCCAGCACGACCTCGACGCCCCGTTGATCCGCAAACCCCGCAGCGACAGCAACCCGAGCAAAGGCGGCTTGCTGGTGGTGGGCGTGGATTCGCTCATGACCCAAATGGCCAAGTGCTGCAAACCCGCGCCGCCCGACGCCATCTGCGGCTTTGTCACCCGCGGCAAGGGTGTCAGCGTGCACCGCACCGATTGCCCGAACCTGAAGGAAATGGTCGCCAAAAACGGCGAGCGTCTGATCGACGTCGAATGGGGACTGAACCAGACCGCCGGCGGCTCGGTGTTCCCGGTCGACGTGGCGGTGCAGGCGCAAGACCGGCAAGGTCTGCTGCGCGACATCTCCGAGGTGTTTACCAAGGAAAAAATGAACGTCATCGGCGTGCAGACCCAGTCCATCAAAGGCACGGCCTGGATGACCTTCACCGTCGAAGTCGCCGACGCCAGCCGCCTGCACAAGGTGCTGGGTTTGGTTGCCGAGCTGCCGGGTGTGCGCTCGGCAAGACGAAGGTAAAGCGCTCAGCTTGTCGGCATGAGGCAGGAGGCCCGCCCCGGGCCGATGGATTTGGGGGCAATCGCGGCGAGGGCGCCGCTCCCACAGGGCGCCGCTCCCACAGGGCGCCGGTATTTTGTGGGAGGCCCGCCTCGGGCCGATGGCTGTCCGGCGGTTTGTCTCAGCTGGGCGTTTTCGCCAGTTCGGCCACCGCTTCGCGCACGGCGGCTTTGT
>JALNWC010000019.1 GCA_023231075.1 Rhodoferax sp. | reverse complement strand
CTGATGCTGTGCACGGTGGTGCTGTTCAAGATGAAGCGCCAGCAATTTGCCTGGGTGACGATTCTGCCGGCCTCCTGGCTGCTGCTCTGCACCCTGGTGGCAGGCTGGCAAAAAGTGTTCGATGCCAACCCGAAGATCGGCTTCCTCGCGCTGGCCAACAAGTTCCAGGCCGCGATCGACCAGGGCACGGTGCTGGCCCCGGCCAAGAACCTGGCCCAGATGGAACAGATCGTGTTCAACAACCAACTCGATGCCGGCCTGGCGCTGTTTTTCATGTTTGTGGTGGTCAGCATGCTGTACTACACCGTCATCGCCTGCATAAAGGCCTCGCGCACCAACCAGCAGACCAGTTGCGAGACCCCGTACCAGGCGATCCCGGTCAATGGCTAGTCTGTTCTTCAACGACCTGTCCACGGTAGGCAAGTACCTGGGGCAGGCCGCCCGGCAGATGGTGGGCGTGCCCGATTACGCCACCTACGTCAGACACCGACGCATCACCCACCCGGGTGAGCCGATCATGACCGAGCTGGAGTTTTTCAGGAACCGCCAGGAAGCCCGCTACGGCTCGGGCCGATCGGGCGGCTGTTGCTAAGCCGTCTCTGCGCTGCCCGTCAAATCAGCTGCGATCAGCCTGAATTGTTCCAGCGCAGCTTCCAGGTCATCCACAATGTCTTGCGCAATCACGTCGGGCGGCGGCAGCTTGTCGCTGTCGGCGAGGCTGTCGTCCTTGAGCCAGAAAATATCCAGACTGGCTTTGTCCCGGGCAATCAACTCGGCATCGTCGTACACGCGCCAGCGGCCCTCTGGGCCGGTACTTTCGTCCGTTCGGCCCGAGCCTGTCGAACTCATCCAGATGCTCACGCCGTAGCGGGTTGGTCTTGAGCGTGAAATGCTGGTTGGTGCGCAGGTCGTAAATCCACAACTTCTTGGTCCAGGGTGTTTCTGAGGCGGGTTTGCGCTCGAAAAAGATCACGTTGGCTTTCACGCCTTGGGCGTAAAACAGGCCGGTGGGCAAACGCAGCAGCGTGTGCACATCACACTCGTGCAACAGCTTCTTGCGGATGGTCTCACCTGAGATGGCATTCACGCACCATTGGCACTAAACCCCGCGATATCCTTTGCCAAAGGCTTTGGGTAGTGGCGCAGCCTCAGTTGCCAAAAGACGGGGGCATTTTTTGTCGGCACCGTGTCAAAGATGCAGGTGCCCGCCCACAAAACGACAACCCTTGGCGGCCAGTGCTTTGATGGCTGGCGAGCGCGCGTTAAACGCGCTATTGCCCGAAGCAATCCATACAACATCCCTCGGATACATAGCCAATGGACTGGCTCTGAGCCATGCCACCAACCAAGCAAGCTTCTTTTCGACTTCATCGACATTTTTACTCGCACTGGCCGGGTGGACCTCGATCCAATAGGTCTGATGAACATTGCCTTGGGTCCGGCCCACAACATAATCCCACCGTGCTGCATTTGGCAACGCAGCGGCCAACGACGCATCGACATCAGCACTGCCCGCAATGTCTCTGGGACGTTGCGCTGAAACATGCGCCACGTCTGTTTGCCTCAATGCCCCTAACCCCTTGCGAAATGCATCCACGCCCAAGACTTGCGTCACATCGGTCTTGAAGCTCATTCGGTTTCCTTGAACAAATCACCTGAAACAAACGCCGGTGAATTGGCAACCGCCTTCGCAACAGTTTCATTCGCGCGGGCACTGAACTCCAGGAGTCCACCCCAACTTGCCTCCTGCGCCACCGGCGACATCGGGTCAAGATTCGTCACGTCAACCACCTTGCTTGCCGGGTCAAAGTAGTAAACCTTCGAGGACTTTTGGATCGCCACTTCTGCCATTGATTTGAGCGAAGCACTCTTGGGCGCGTTGAATAGCGCCAGCAAGTCTTGAGGTTTACCACCTGTCTTTCGCAAGATTTCAAGCGCCCAAACCAATTCCAGAATTTGCGGTGAATGTGTGGAAAGAATCACCTTGTAACCACGCGTCAGAAGCTCCAGAACAATCAGCAGCACGACAGAGATGGCACGCGGGTGCAAACCCATTTCAAGCTCTTCAATAACAACCCACTCGATGTCGTTGCGCCTCGACACCTTTCCCGGAGGCATCAGCCAATAGAGGCCAAGCAGCAGCGGCACAAATTCGCGCTGCCCCGCCGACCACACCATGAAGGGAAGCGCTTCTTCCCCCATGCCGAGCACCAGGCGCTTTTGCGATTGCACCTTGTTAACCGACAGCTTGAAATCGCCAAAAACGCTGGCCTGTAACAGCTTGCGGTAGTCGGCCTTTAGTCGATTGGGCTGTGGGAACAAAGGCCCGGTTCCGTTGAACTCACGCTCCATGAGCAAGCGCAGGTTCTCACTGAATGCCCGCACCGCATAGGGATCACCAGATTTGTAGTCCGTAAATGGCCGCGGCCAGCCATTGGCCAAGGCCATGACACGTTGCGCCGGAATCAAAAATACAGACTCCGTCTTGCCAGACTGTTGCCGGGCAATGCGCTTCTTGATATCCACAGACTTGCCATCCACCACGACCTCGCTGCTGTCACGCCAAATGGAATGCATGCCCTCGCCAAAATACACATCCAGCAACGCGGACAGGTCACCGCCGTAGTCCAGCCCGTAGGTATGAAGCTGCTGCTGCACCAGTCCACTGTCTTGCAGCAGCTTGACCCATTGCAAAGAAATACTTTTACCACTGGCCTGCGGCCCCACCAAAACCGTCAGATCACCAAAAGACAGGTTGGCTTCCTTGATCTGGCCAATATTGCGCAGCGTCAGTTTTTTCATGGACATTCCTTGTATTTCATACCTGCACGAATGGTAATTGGGAAAACACCGGCAGCTGCGCGGTATCTGGCACCGTCGATGTAGAGCAGGTAGTCGGCAAAACCGTAGCCGGGATCGAGGGGAAATTCGCGCAGTGCCAGGCCGCGCGAGGCGTGAAGGTTGGCATGGGCCATGTCGCATACATGCCAGCCCGCTTGCTGCAACAGCGCGTCAATGCTAAGTCTTGCCTGTTGCTCTGGCGTCATCCCTGTCCTTTTGATTTTGCAAGCAATTCATGCTTTAAAGACAGGGGGGCTGGTTTGGCCTATTGCCGCCCAAAACCAAACACGGCGGGCTCCTCGATGCCTTCCACCTTCTCCACCAGGCGCAGCAGGGGTTTGAGTTCGCGGTAGCGCGCGCAGGTGGTGCGGATGTAGTGGATGAAGCGCGGCGTGTCGGCCAGGTACTGGGGCTTGCCGTCGCGCAGCGTGAGGCGGGCAAAGATGCCGGCCACTTTCAGGTGGCGCTGCAGGCCCATCCACTCCACGCCGCGGTAAAACTCGCCAAAGTCGTCGCCCACCGGCAGGCCGGCCTTGCGCGCTTTTTCCCAGTAACGGATGGTCACATCGAGGCAAAAGTCTTCGTCCCAGCTCAGGAAGGCGTCGCGCATCAGGCTGGCGATGTCGTAGGTGATGGGGCCATAGACCGCATCCTGGAAGTCGAGCACGCCCAGCGTGCCGGGACCGGAGACCATCAGACGATTCGCCGCCGGGCCGCCCCAAGGCGAATCAGCCCCCTCGGGGGGCAGCGCGGCCCATGCGGCAGCGGCTACAGCCGATGCCGGGGCAGTGGCAAGCGTGGGGGCCATCAGATTCCTGGGCATGAAGTCACGGTGCACAAAAACGCTGGGCGCGGCCAGGTTGTGGCGGATGATTTCCTCGAAACTCTGGTCCAGCGTCAGGCGCATGGCGCCGTCGATGACCACGCCCTTGTGCCGGCTGATGTACCAGTCGGGAAACAGCGCCAGCTCGCGGCGCAACAGCGCTTCGTCATAGGGTGGCAACACGCCGGGTCGGGAACTCAGTTGCCAGGCAATGAGCGCGTCCACCGCCTGCAGATACAGGGGCAGATTGGCTTGGGGCTGTTCACGGTTGATGACTTGCATCATGGTCTGCGCGCCCAGGTCGGTCAGCAGCATGAAGCCCAGCGGCTCGTCCCAGGCCAGCACCTGCGGTGCGTGCACCCCGGCCTGCTGCATCAGCGCGGCCACCTTGACGAAGGGCGCGCTGTTTTCCTTGTCGGGCGGCGCGTCCATGATGATGCGGCTGCCGCCCTGCGCGTCAATGCGGAAGTAACGCCGGAAACTGGCGTCGGCCGAGGCCAGGCGCAGGCTGTCCATCTGCAAACCGTGCTGAGCGGCGGCGGCCGTCAGCCAGCGGGCAAATGGGTCAGCGCGGGTGGGGTCGGCCCAGACAATGGCTGGCGGCGTGATGGCTTGGGAGGGATGGGCTTGGCTCATGGATAATCCATTCTACAAATCTGTCCAGTCCTCTTCCGCGCCTACTTCATGCCCGTCACCGTCTTCGACCTCTGCGCGTTTTCCAAATGCGTTGTCTGATGCCAGACACGCCCGTGTTTCAGCGGCGGCATCACCTCCGCCCGCTACGCCTGAGCGTGCTGGCCACGCTGCTGCAGTCGGCGCTGGTAAGTGCGCAGCAGGCCGCTGACGCCCCTTTGCTGCTGCAAACCAGCCCCTTGTTGCACGAAACGATTGCGCCCGAAGTGCGCAGCAGTTTGCCCAGTTTTGTGTCGGGCCAAAAGATCACCGGTCGCCCGGACTTTGAGACGGTGGTCGAGGGCGATGCCATGCTGCGCCGCGGCGACAGGGTGATCAAGGCAGACCGGCTGGAATACGACCAGTCCACCGATTTGGCCAAGGCCCGGGGCCACGTGCTGATCAACCGCGCCGGCAATGTCTACGAAGGCCCCCTGCTGGAACTGCGGGTGGATACTTTTGAAGGCTTTTTCAACGAGCCCACCTACCATTTTTTACGCAACGAGGCCCATGGCCAGGCGGAGCGGGTGGATTTTCTGGACGAGCAGCGCTCGGTCATCCACAACGCCACCTTCACCACCTGTCGGCGCCTGCCGGGCCCCAGCTGGATGCCGGACTGGATTTTGAAAGCCAGCACCCTCAGCCTGGACAACGAAAAGGAAGTGGGCACCGCCACCGGGGCCTTGCTAAGCTTCAAGGGGCTGCCGCTGCTGCCGGTGCCCTACATCAGCTTCCCGCTGAGCGAACAGCGCAAATCGGGCTTACTGCCCCCCAGCATCGGGCTCGATACGGTCAATGGCCCGGAAGTGTCGGTGCCCTATTACTGGAATATTGCGCCCAACCGCGACGCCACCATCACCCCCACCCTGATGAGCAAGCGCGGCGTCAATATCGGCACCGAATTTCGCTATCTGGAAGAAAAGTACGACGGTGAGGTTCAGCTTGACTGGATGCCTTCCGATCGATTGCGTGATGCCAACCGCTGGGGCCTGAACCTGAAACACCAGGCCCGCATCGACAGTCCCTGGACCAACGACGGCGCCGCCCTGAACCTGAGCCTGAACCGGGTCAGCGATGACGACTATTGGCGTGATTTCAGCCGTGCCAGCGACGCCCTGACGCAACGCCTGCTGGCCAACGACGCCACCTTGGCCTGGAGTACCGGCGCCTGGGCCAACAGTGTGCGCACACTCAAGTGGCAGACCCTGCAAGATGTCAGCGCACCCATCGTGCCGCCCTACGACCGGTTGCCACAGCTCAGCACCAGTTACGCAAGAACCGATGTGGCGGGCTTCAACTATGCGTTCATTGCCGATTACACCCGTTTTCAGTCCGACATCACCCGCACCGGGCAAGCCAACGGCCAACGCAGCTTTGGCCTGTTACAGGCCAGCTACCCCATGACCGCCGCAGCTGGTTTTCTAACGCCCAAGGTGCAATTGCATGCCAGCCAGTACCAGTTTGAAACACCCCTGCAAAATGGCGACACATCCGCCAGCCGCGTGCTGCCGACGTTCAGCCTCGACAGTGGCCTGGTGTTTGAGCGCGACACCCGGTTGTTTGGCCGCAACTTGCGCCAGACCCTGGAGCCGCGGGCCTTTTATGTCAACACGCCCTACCGTGACCAAAGCCATTTGCCCAATTACGATTCGGGCGCCAGCGACTTCAACCTGGCCACCATCTACACGGAAAACGCCTACGTCGGCCATGACCGCATCTCGGACAGCAATTTGCTCACGCTCGGCGTGACCACGCGCTGGCTGGACCCTGCCAGCGGCGCTGAAACCGCCCGCCTGGGCGTGGCGCAGCGCCTGCGCTTTGCTGACCAAAACGTCACCTTGCCCGGCGAGTTACCCGCGGACGACCGTCTCAGCGACCTGCTGTTGGGGGGCGCTGTGCACTGGGACCCGCGCTGGAGCTTTGACGGGACGGTGCAGTTCAACCCCAAGACCGAGCGCTCGGTGCGCTCCACCTTGAGCGTCAACTACAAGCCCGGTCCGTACCACGCGCTCTCGGCGGCCTACCGCTACCAGCGCGATTCAAGCGAACAAATTGATTTTGGCTGGCAGTGGCCCATCAACGACCTGTGGGGTGACAAGGGTCAGAACCTGGGTCCGGGCCAGCGTCAGGGCGAGAGGCGCTGGTACAGCGTGGGGCGCTTGAACTACAGCATGAACGAGCGCAAGCTGGTCAACGCGGTGGTGGGCTTTGAGTACGATGCGGATTGCTGGCTGGGCCGCATTGTGTTGGAACGCCTGCAAACCAGTACCAGCACGGCCACCCAGCGCATCATGTTCCAACTGGAATTTGTCGGCTTCACCCGGCTCGGGGTGAACCCGCTCAAGTCGCTCAAGGACAATATCCCCGGCTACCAGATTCTGCGTGAGTCGGGTGAGCCACCCAGCCGCTTCAGCAATTACGATTGAACCATCATGACCGTCCGCTTTAAATTTTTATCCGTCGCCGTGGCCGCGGCTTTGCTGGGTACCCAGGTACAAGCCCAGGGCTTGCGCCTGGCGCCCGCTGCCGGAACCTCAGGCACAAACAGCCGCACGGCGACCTCTGACTACATTGTGGCGGTGATCAACTCCGAGCCGCTGACCAATACCGAGGTGCAGCGTGAAGTCCTGCGCGTGCAGCAACAGTTTGCCGCGCAGCGCCGTCCGGTGCCCGATCTGCAGCGCCTGAACGCCGACGTGCTGGAACGCCTGATCAACCAGAAAGTCCTGCTTCAATTCGCCCGCGACACCGGCATCCGGGTTGAGGAGTCGGCCATTGACCAGGCCGAGCAATCGATCGCTGCCCAAAACCAGCTCACGACGGCCGAACTGCACCGGCGGGTCGTCGCCGACGGCTTGAGCGTGGCCCTATTCCGGTCCCAGCTGCGCGATCAGATCCTGTTGCAGCGCTTGCGCGAACGCGATCTGGAGCCACGGGTGCGGGTGAGTGAGTCCGACATTGATGCCTATTTGCAGGCGCAGCAGAACACCTCGGACCCGAGCCAATTGGAAATCAATCTGGCCCAAGTCCTGATTGCCGTGCCCGAGGGCGCCAGCCCAGATCAGGTGCAGGCCTTGCAGGTGCGGGCCACCGAGGTGCTGGCGCGCGCGCGCGCGGGCGAGGACTTCGCCACCCTGGTCCGCACCTACTCCGCGCCCTCGGCGCAGTCCAACGACGGTCAGCTGGGCTTGCGCAGCACCAGCCGCTATCCAGCCTCATTTGTTGAAGCCACACAGCAGTTGGCGCCAGGCGAAGTGGCCGAGCTGGTCCGCTCGCTGGCTGGTTTTCATATTTTGAAACTCGTCGAAAAAGTCAATGTGGGTTTGCCCGCCATGTCGGTCACACAAAGCCGGGCACGCCATATCCTGTTGCGGCCTTCAGCACAGCTCAATGAAACCCAGGCGCGCGAACGCTTGCTCGATTTCAAAAAACGGGTGCAGACCGGGCAGGCAGATTTTGCGGCGCTGGCGCGCGAGCATTCACAGGACGGCAGTGCCGCGCAGGGCGGCGACCTGGGCTGGACCAGCCCGGGCATGTTCGTGCCTGAGTTTGAAGCCGTGATGAACCAGTTGGCCCCAAATGAAGTCAGCGAGCCACTGCTGTCGCGCTTTGGCCTGCACCTGATCCAATTGCTGGAACGGCGTCAAGTCAAGCTGAGCCAGGCCGAGCAACGCGAGACGGTGCGTGCCCTGTTGCGCGAGAAAAAACGCAATGAAGCGGCACAAACCTGGACCCAGGAAATGCGCGGCCGGGCCTACGTCGAGCTGCGTCAGCCGCCGCTGTGACCGCGCCCACATGAAACACGGCAAGCACATCCCGCGCAAGCGTTTTGGCCAGCATTTTCTGGCCGATGGCGGCATCATCGAAGCGATTGTGGACGCCATTGACCCGCAGCCGGGTCAGACCATGGTTGAAATTGGTCCGGGCCTGGCGGCGCTCACGCAGCCCTTGGTCGAACGCCTGGGCGCCCTGACGGTGATCGAACTCGACCGCGATCTGGCGCAGCGCCTGCGCAGCCATGGCCAGTTGCGGGTGATTGAATCGGATGTGCTGAAGGTGGACTTTGCCCAATTGGCGCAGACGCAAGCCGTGCCCAAACTCAGGGTGGTGGGCAACCTGCCCTACAACATCTCCACGCCGATCCTGTTTCATTTGTTGCCGTATGTGGATGTCATCGAAGACCAGCACTTCATGCTGCAAAAGGAAGTGATCGACCGCATGGTGGCCAAGCCGTCAACCGCCGCTTACGGCCGTTTGAGCGTGATGCTGCAGTGGCGTTACGCCATGGAAAACGTGCTGTTTGTGCCCCCTGAGAGCTTTGATCCGCCGCCACGCGTGGACAGCGCCGTGGTGCGCATGGTGCCGCGCCCCGATGCGGTGGCTCTGAACGAGCAGGCTTTGAGTGAGCTGGTGCAGGTGGCCTTCAGCCAACGGCGCAAACTGTTGCGCCACACGCTGGGCGCCTGGTTGCAGGCGAAAAATTTTGCCGGGGAATTTGATGTCCAGCGGCGCGCCGAAGAGGTGCCGCTGGACGAGTACCTGCGACTGGCGCTGGCCGTGGCCAGCGCGCAGGCGTCAGATCAGGCGGCCGTCCAGTAACCCGCGTTGAACGGGCTGCTCATGCGCAGCGCCTGCGGCGAGATGTCAAGCAGCTTGTCGGTCGGCATTTTTTCACCGTTTTCCGTGAGCAATTCAATGCCCGCGGTGGGCGGATTGCCGGCCGCCTGGGCGTGGTCGCCTTTGGCCGCAAAAGCGGCACGCGCCACGGAAAAGGAATAGAAACAACGGAACGGAATCTTGCGGTCACCCCAGTAATCAGCGGTGTCACGGAAAATATCGAGCAGTTGTTCGCGTGCTTCCTTGTCAAACTTGGCGTGCGCCGGAATGTGCTCCAGCACCACAATAAAGCCAGGCTGCGGGCCGGATTTGTGCACCGGATCGGTCATGCTGTCGTAAAGCGAATCAAAGTTTTTACCAACGGCCACGGTCAGCATGAACTGCTGACCAATCAGGTCAAGCACGTCCTGCTTGCTTTGGGCGTTGGCGATGTTGGCATACAGAAAGTGCTGGCCCATGGCCTGCGCCGCCTCCTGCAGGTCTTGCACCCGGAAAGCCCGGATCGACTGCACGATGTTGGGACGAACACCCTTCAAAATCGTCTCCGAGACGTTTTTGGCAGGGGCTTCGGCGAGAGTTTGACTAGGTGACATTTTTGCTTCTCTTTTCACAATATAAAAACTGACAATTCCAATTCAGGGCGCAATCCGACGAAAACTCTCATAGTGATCGGCGGTGTAATAACAAATCTCTGGCCTTTGGATCTGGCCTCCGCACACAATCCGCCGGACACCACGCTGCTTCAGGCCAGGCGTCGGGACGGTGTATTCACGGTAAAAACCACGTTTTTGAGCGGGCAGCAAACGCTCCCGATTACCAAAAACAGAACCATCCTTTTCACTGACAAACGGACCACCTTGGTGGATGCGCCGGTAAATTTCTTCACCGGGACCTGGCAGTTCAGCCAAACTGATCGTGCTCTGCTGACCCCATGGTGGGGGCGCTTTGGCCTGAATTCCACCCGCCAGCAAGGCTGCGGAAAGCGTCAAGCCAGTCAACACCAACTTAAAACGGTTCAACCACGGCATTGCTTCAATTTCCAATAAAAAGTTCGGGTAAACCCGAACATTCAAGGCTGTAGTGTCGCTGATTCAGCAAAAAAAAGCAAGCCACTGCCCAATTCATGGGCAATACAGACTAAGGAAATAAGGGCTAAGCGCTGGCTGGCTTAGCCCATTTGGGCCCAAAAACCGTCTTGTTTTAACGGGTGGCGTTGGCGTCGGCGACCGTCAGGGCGGTCATGTTGACAATGCGGCGCACCGTGGTGCTGGCCGTCAGGATATGCACCGGCTTGGCCGCGCCGAGCAGTACCGGGCCCACCGCAATGTTGCCGCCTGCCGCCGTTTTGAGCAGGTTGTAGGCAATGTTGGCGGCATCAATGTTGGGCAACACCAGCAGGTTGGCGTCACCGTGCAATGTGCTGTTGGGCATCAAATTGGCCCGTGATGCGCCATCGAGCGCCACATCGCCGTGCATTTCACCGTCCACTTCGAGCCATGGCGCTTTCACACGCAACAGCGCCAGCGTGTCGCGCATTTTGACGGCGCTGGGCTGGTTACTGCTGCCAAAGCTCGAATGCGACAGCAAGGCGGCTTTGGGGGGAATGCCAAAACGCTTCATTTCTTCTGCAGCCAGCACCGTGATTTCGGCCAGCTGCTCGGCGGTGGGGTCGTAGTTGACATGGGTATCGACCAAAAACACCTGCCGACCAGGCAGCATCAGGCCATTCATGCAGGCGTAGGTGTTGACACCCGCGCGCCGACCGACCACCTGATCGATGTACTGCAGGTGCACCGAGGTGGTGCCCCAGGTGCCGCAAATCAGGCCATCGACATAGCCCTTGTACAGCAGCATGCTGCCAATCAGCGTCAGGCGCCGACGCATTTCAATTTTGGCCACCTGCACCGTAATGCCCTTGCGCTCGGTCATGCGGTGGTAAGTTTGCCAGAAGTCACGATAACGGTCGTCGAGTTCGACGTTGACCACGTCGTAATCCACACCTTGTTTGAGCCGCAAGCCAAATTTTTCAATGCGCTCGGCAATCACTTTGGGACGGCCGATCAGCGTGGGCATGGCCAGGCCTTCATCGACCACGATTTGCGCGGCGCGCAGCACGCGCTCTTCTTCACCCTCAGAAAAGGCGACGCGTTTTTTGAGCGCCTTCTTGGCCGCGGTGAAGATCGGCTTCATCACCGTGCCCGAGGCATAGACAAAGCTTTGCAGCGTTTCCCGGTAAGCGTCCATGTCGGCGATCGGGCGCAGCGCCACACCACTGTCAAAAGCCGCTTGCGCCACGGCCGGCGCCACCTTCATCATCAGACGCGGGTCAAAGGGCTTGGGAATCAGGTACTCGCGGCCAAAAGCCAGGGGCTCACCGGCATAGGCTGCGGCCACCACTTCACTTTGTTCGGCCTGGGCCAGTTCGGCAATGGCGTGCACGGCGGCCATTTCCATTTCGACCGTGATGGTCGAGGCACCGGCATCCAGCGCACCGCGAAAGATGTATGGAAAGCACAAAATGTTGTTGATCTGGTTGGGGTAATCCGAGCGCCCGGTGCCGATGATGGCGTCGTCGCGCACGCTCTTGACTTCCTCGGGCGTGATCTCCGGCGTGGGGTTGGCCAGCGCAAAAATGATCGGGTTGGCGGCCATGCGCTTGACCATGTCGGCCTTGAGCACACCCCCGGCCGACAAGCCTAAAAACACGTCGGCGTTGTCGATGACTTCGCCCAGCTTGCGGGCGTCCGTTTTCTGCGCATAAATGGCCTTGTCGGGGTCCATCAACTCGAGCCGGCCTTCATACACCACACCGGCGAGGTCGGTGACCCAGACGTTTTCGCGCGGGATGCCCAGCTTGACCAGCAGGCCGACGCAGGCCAGCGCCGCGGCACCGGCACCCGAAGTGACCAGCTTCACGTCCTTGGGTTCTTTACCTGCCACCTTGAGACCGTTCAGAATGGCCGCGCCCACCGTGATGGCCGTGCCGTGCTGGTCGTCGTGAAAAACCGGGATCTTCATGCGCTCGCGCAACTTGCGTTCGACGTAAAAGCAGTCGGGCGCCTTGATGTCTTCGAGATTGATGCCGCCAAAGGTCGGCTCCAGCGAGGCGATGATGTCCACCAGTTTATCGAGGTCGTACTTCTCGTCGATCTCGATGTCAAAGACATCAATGCCGGCGAATTTCTTGAACAGCACGGCCTTGCCTTCCATCACCGGCTTGCCCGCCAGCGGCCCGATGTCGCCCAGGCCCAGCACCGCCGTGCCATTGGTGACCACGCCCACCAGGTTGCCCCGGCTGGTGTATTTGTAGACGTTGTTGGGGTCCTTGACGATTTCCTCGCAGGGGCTGGCCACGCCGGGAGAATACGCCAGCGCCAGGTCGTGCTGATTGACCAACTGCTTGGTCGCCGCAATGGCGATCTTGCCCGGCTTGGGGCACTGGTGGTACTCCAGCGCGGCGCGGCGCAACTCGGCGCGTTTGTCTTCGGCGGTAGCGGGTGCGGCTTGCGTCATGGGGTCTCCTGCCTATAGATGATGAACCCGGCCCGACAGGGCCGGCATGTGCGTTGACACAGGTGCGAAATTGTATGCCGCGCCAGCTGGGGCGTTGGCCCCTGACAGGTGCAGCAGTTTTTGCTTTTTGGCCTGTACCGGGCCCGGCGTCGGTATGGTGATCGACCCGCTGCACCGTGGTGCCAAAAGTGCCAGACCACACCGTGATGGGCCAGGGCTTGGCGCAGTTCCTCGCTCAGGCCGACGGGCAGCAGCGCCGCGATCGGGCTGGCAGACGGGTCCAGCAACGTCACCTCAAAGCCCGAGCCGATCAAATCGTTGGCAAATTCGCAGCCAATCAGCCCGGCGCCATGATGACGATGCGTTTCTTGATGGCCCTGTCGCCCTCCGAAGCCGCGCTGTTCACGCGGGTCAGGCGGGTGTGAAAGTCTGCAAAGTCCTGCCATGCGTTGACCGACAACACGGCGCTGGCGGCGGCGTCGGCCAGCGGGATGCGGATGGCTTGTGCGCCGGTGACCAGCACCAGCTTGGCAAAGTAACGGTACTTGATGTGGGCCATGGATTCGCCGTCAAAGGCAGATTCCAGATTGGCCAGGGTCTTGATTTCGGGGCGCGTTTCGACCCGCCGACGTGCGTCAGTCGCGGCCGCGGCCATGGCCATGGCCGTTTTTAAACTCGCCGTTACCCTTGCGTCCATCGTCGCGGCGATCGTCACGACGGCTGTTGCGATGATCGTCCCGACGTTCTGGCGCCCCGTAATACCGCGGGGCATAAACATCGCGGTACCAGCCGTCCTGGACAAAATAAACGGGCTGGCCACAGGCGTTGTAGCGGCGGCAATGTTTGTCCCATTTTTTCTCGTGACCCGGTGGCACACGCAGGTAAATGGGTTGTCGCATCAGGGTGACAGGCCGCTGCTCGATGATGACCGGTTGCGGGTAAATCAGCACCGGGCTGGGCACCCGGCCGATATCGATACGACCATAAAACCCGGGCTCGTAAATATTGACCGAGACGCCCACATCGGCGGCGGTTGCGGTGCCGTGGAGCGCGAACGCGACCAGCGCGCAAGCCAGGTATTTTGTTGAAGAGTTCATCGGTTCATTATAGGGAACTGCCTGCTGACAGCACCCCTGACAGCCAGTAAACGGATGTAACGCTCCGGACGGTCCACCCGGCGCCGTTGCCCGTCTGGATTCATCCTGCGGCAGCAAAATGCGCCGCTCCCGGGCGCTGGGTCCACGCTGAATTTATCAGGCATCGGCAATAGCCTGTTACAAACTTCGTTTCACAGCACTTTGTCGTTGGCGCGCCTTTTCAGCCAGCGCGTCAGCCCACCCACCAGCGGGCAGCTTTTCATGTGGCGAAAAATGGTGGCAATGGCGGGCCCGCCGTGCACGTCATTGAACGGGGCCTTGAAGCGGGCGTTGGGCGCGTACAGGGCTTCACCTTCATCCAGAAGGTGAAGCCCTGGGGAAGTGGATTTCAAACTGGCCGTGCCGGTCCAGGTCTCAACGGCACATTCAGGCCTTCAGACTGCAGATGCTATTTAAATACTGACTGGTCACAAATTAACTTGATAGTATTATCGTGATCAAGGATTTCACTTTTTGCACCTCAATGGCCATCATTCCAATATGCTTACTCGCAACGGTCTCAGGGGCTCCTTCAAGGCGCAAATGCTGCAGGCGCGCGAAGAGGCCATCATCCGTTCGGTCAACCATTTGCTGGCCAGCAAGGGCTTTGAGGCCATGACCGTCGATGAGGTGGCTGCCGACGTGGGCATTGCCAAAGCCAGCCTGTACAAGCACTTTGCCAGCAAGGAAGATCTGGCCGCCGCCGCCATGGTGAGCGTGGTGCGCCGGGCCCAGGCGTTTTTGGACAAGCTGCCGCCGGAGGCCGCCCCCATGGACAACTTGCGCGCCGTGGTGGCCTGGACCCTGGGCCTCAAACTGGCCGGCGAAATGCCATCGCTGCCGAGCCAGAATTCCAGCCTGCGCGCGGCCCTGATTGCGAACAAGGATTGCATGGATGGCCTGATCAAGGTCAGCGACAAGCTCGGCGGCTGGATTGAGGCGGCTCAGGCGCAGGGCAGCCTCAACCCCGGACTGCCCGCCATTGCCGTGCTCTACACCCTGTATGCCCGTGCCTGCGACCCGGTGCTGGAGTTCTTGAAAATGAGCGCGTTGCACCGTGACGAAGAAATCGTCGATCTGGTCATGAGCACCTGTTTTGAGGGTTTGAGCGCAAGGCCGGGGTGAACCCCATGACACGGCTGACACATTCTTGTCTATGACGCGCGTGCCGTTCTAAAACACCAACACAAGGGAATGCCTTGAGCCAGGCCAGGTACCGACTCGTCACCCGCAGCGACTTCGATGGCCTGGTGTGCGGCGTTTTGCTCAGCGAACTCGGCATGATCGACGAGGTTTTGTTTGTCCACCCGAACGACATGCTTCAAGAAGGACGGGCATATCGACCCGGTGCTGTTCGACTTGCTTCTGACCTCGGGGGTCTACCAACGCTACGCTGAAAAATACCTGCTGCCTGAACAAATCGACGAGGTCGACATCGCCAAGTTTGTCAGCCAGCCCTGACTCCAGTTCAAACCAGGGCTCAAGACTGCCCCAGCAACGCCCACAGGCCCAGGCCCATGAAAATCGCGGCCGACACCAGGTGCACCACGCGCAGCGGCACCAGCCGCGTCATGCGCTCGCCCAGCCAGACCACCGGCGCATTGGCCAGCATCATGCCCAGCGTGGTGCCCGCCACCACCATCACCGTGCTGCTGTATTGCGCCGCCAGCATGATGGTGGTCACCTGGGTTTTGTCGCCCATTTCCGCCAGGAAAAAGGCCACCACGGTGGTGCCGAAGACACCCAGGCGCGGCGGCTTGCCAGCCTCGTCCTCGTCGATCTTGTCCGGAATCAGCATCCAGACCGCCATCGCAATGAAAGAAGCGCCCAGCACCCAGCGCAGCACGTCGGGCCCGAGCACCGTGGTGACCCAGGCCCCGACTGCGCCGGCCAGCGCGTGATTGGCCAGCGTGGCCACAAAAATACCCATCACAATGGGCCAGGGCTTGCGAAAGCGCAGCGCCAGCACCAGCGCCAGCAGCTGTGTTTTGTCGCCCATTTCGGCCAGGGCGACGATACCGGTAGAAATCAAAAGCGCATCCATGCGGGCGATGGTAGTCTAAGCACAGGCCCCCTTCGAGGCGCCACGGCCACTTTGCACAGCCATGGGTCGCCAGCCATTTTCCCGGCATGTTATTTGCTTTAAGTTGGTGCGTTTTTGATCTTTAAAGCTTTGACGCACCAAATCAAATCAATTTATTCCAAGAGGTTTTCATGGAAGCACTCAAACAGGGCGCAGACACCCTGTTCATTCTTCTCGGCGCCGTCATGGTGATGGCGATGCACGCTGGTTTTGCGTTTCTGGAACTGGGCACGGTGCGACGCAAGAACCAGGTCAATGCGCTGGTCAAGATTTTGGTGGACTTTTCGGTGTCCACCATCGTCTATTTTGCGGTGGGTTACGGCGTGGCTTACGGTGCCCATTTTTTTGTCGGCGCCGAGCAGTTGGCGGCCAGGAATGGCTACGAACTGGTGAAATTCTTCTTCTTGCTCACGTTTGCCGCCGCCATTCCCGCCATCATTTCAGGCGGCATTGCCGAGCGCGCCAAGTTTTGGCCGCAACTGATTGCCACGGCCGTCATCGTGGGTCTGATCTATCCGTTCTTTGAGGGCATTGCATGGAACCAGCATTTTGGCGTGCAGGCCTGGATCAAGAACCTTGCCGGGGCCGAATTTCACGACTTTGCCGGCAGTGTGGTGGTGCATGCGGTGGGCGGCTGGATCGCCCTGCCGGCGGTGCTGCTGCTGGGCGCGCGCGCCAACCGCTACCGTAAGGACGGCGGCATGTCGGCGCACCCGCCCAGCAGCATCCCATTTTTGGCGCTGGGGGCCTGGGTGCTGACGGTGGGCTGGTTTGGTTTCAACGTGATGAGCGCGCAAACGCTGGACAAGATTTCCGGCCTGGTGGCGGTCAACTCGCTGATGGCCATGGTCGGCGGCACGCTGGCCGCCCTGGCGCTGGGCAAAAACGACCCCGGCTTTGTCCACAACGGCCCGCTGGCGGGCCTGGTGGCGGTGTGCGCGGGCTCGGACCTGATGCACCCGCTGGGCGCGCTGGTGGTCGGCGCGGTGGCCGGCGCCATTTTTGTCGCCATGTTCACGCTGACGCAAAACAAGTGGAAGATTGACGACGTACTGGGCGTCTGGCCGCTGCACGGCTTGTGCGGCACCTGGGGTGGCTTGGCGGCCGGCATTTTTGGCAGCAAGGCGCTGGGCGGCCTGGGCGGTGTGGCGCTGGGTGCCCAGCTGATCGGCACGCTGATGGGGGTGGTCTGGGCTGCTGGCGGTGGCCTGCTGGTGTACGCTCTGCTCAAAAAAACCATGGGCATCCGCCTGAGCCAGGAAGAGGAATACGACGGCGCCGACCTGTCCATCCACAAGATCAGCGCCTCGCCCGAGCGTGAGGCCAACTGGTGAGAACGCAACAAACCATGACCACCCCACCCCCTGTTTTCCAAGAATCGATCGGCGCCAGCCTGAGCAAGCTCGACAGCGCCTTGCTCAACATTCTGGTCAAGGATGGTCGGGCGTCGTTTGCGGACATTGCGCGCCAACTGGGCGTGTCTAGGGCGCACGCGCGCGCCCGGGTGCAGGCGCTGGTGAGCAGTGGCGTGATTGAGCTGTTTGGGGCGGTGATCAACCCT
>JALNWC010000018.1 GCA_023231075.1 Rhodoferax sp. | reverse complement strand
ATGCCGCGCCCGCTCAGTGCGCCTGCATGGCGTGGCCACCAGCATCCGGCTGGAAAACCTGTTCTGGAATGTGCTCGATGACATTGCCCGGCGTGACGGCATGCGCGTGCCGCAACTCTGTACCAAGCTCTACGATGAGCTGATCGAAGCCCGGGGCGAGGTGGACAACTTCGCCTCGTTCTTGCGGGTCAGTTGTGGCCGCTACCTGGCGCTGCAGCTCTCTGGCGGCATTCCCCGGAATACGTCAATTCCGATTGCCGGTTTGAATGCGCAACGGGTCCTTGCGACCGAGCGTTGGCCTCTGCCACGACTGGCGTCGTTGCGCGTCGTGCCACCCGGTACCCATAAGGCGCGGGCGGCCTGAGCCCGTGCTTGGTGTGCGATCAATTCAGCGCCATGCTTAATTTACGACGGTAGTTGGATACCAGTACCGCCTGCGGGTCTTCCTGAACTTGTGTTTTACCCAGCACCTCGATGCCGCCGGCAGTTTTGCCGCTGGCCTGAACTGCCGCCTTGGCTTTGGCCGGGGTCAGCAGTTCCAAAATGGCGACAAAGGCTTTGCGCGGCGCTTCATCGGCCCATTTCTTGTCGCGCATGATGATTTCCAGAAGTTCATCCATGGCGGCAGTCCACTCGCCCACGGCCATCAGCAGCCGGGCCTTGGCAAAGCGGGTGTCGAAGTCGCGCTTGTTCAAGGCAATTTTTTCGTCAAACTGGCCGACCGTCCAGCTGGCATAAGGGCCTGTCGCTGCAGATTGAATCGCATTGAGCCATTGCGACAAGGCCTCAAAGCGTAGCTGGCGCGGAATCTCTGACAGTTTTGGAGCCAGTGTGGCGTCAGCTTCCTCCAGGCCGCCGAGTTCGATCAGCAGCTTGATGTAATCAAAACGGGCGTCGTCGTTGCCCGGGTCGGCGGCCAGCGCGTCGGCCAACTTGGCCAGTGCTGCCTCTGTATCCCCCGCCTGCAACAGTTCCAGTGCGGCCTCGGCCTCGGCTTCAGCCACCAGTTCATGTTCGCCGGGCAGGTGTTTGTCCAGAAAGGTGCGTATCTGGGGCGCAGTCTGGGCGCCCATGAAGCCGTCCACCGGCTTGCCGCCCATCATCAAAATGCAGGTGGGAATGCTGCGGATGCCAAAGGCCTGAGCCAGCTGCTGCTCCTGGTCCGAGTCGATCTTGACCAGCGTGAAGCGGCCGGCATAGTCCGCTTCGAGCTGTTCCAGAATCGGGCCGAGCGACTTGCAGGGGCCGCACCAGGGGGCCCAAAAGTCGATCAGGATCGGCGTGGTCATGGAGGCGGCAATGACCTCGGTTTCAAAATTTTGGAGGGTGACATCAATCATGGTGTGCTTCGTTAAGGTCAAACGTAAAATTCGGGCATGAACTCAATACAAATCGGTGTGCTCATGGGCTCCAGTTCCGACTGGGACACCATGCAGCACGCAGTCCACATTCTCCAACAGTTTGGCATCCCCTACGAGGCCCGGGTGGTCTCGGCGCACCGAATGCCCGACGATATGTTTGCCTACGCCGAAACTGCGGTGGGCCGGGGCCTGAAGGCCATCATCGCCGGTGCTGGCGGCGCGGCGCATTTGCCCGGCATGCTGGCAGCCAAGACCACGGTGCCGGTGTTGGGTGTGCCCGTGGTCAGCAAACACCTCAGCGGTGTGGATTCGCTGCACAGCATTGTGCAAATGCCCAAGGGTATTCCGGTGGCGACCTTTGCCATCGGTGCCGCCGGGGCGGCCAATGCCGCACTGTTTGCGGTGGCCATGCTGGCCAACTCCGACATCGTGTTGCGCGCCAAGCTGGAAGACTTTCGTGCCGAACAAACCCAAATGGCGCGCGGCATGACGCTGCCGCCCAAGCTATGACCGGCCCGATGTTGCTGCCCGGTGCCACCGGGCTGAACGGCAGTGGCCAGCCCACCACGTTGGGCGTGATGGGTGGCGGCCAGTTGGGGCGCATGTTTGTGCAGGCGGCGCAAGCCATGGGCTACTTTACCGTGGTGCTCGACCCCGACGTCATCAGCCCGGCCGGCCTGGTGAGTCATTACCACATCCAGACCGACTACCTGGATCAACAGGGCCTAGCCCAATTGATGCAGCGCTGCGCAGCGGTGACCACCGAGTTTGAGAACGTACCGGCCCCCGCCCTGGTCACCCTGGGCGCCGCACGCCCCACCGCGCCCAGCGCCGACGCGGTGGCCATTGCGCAGGACCGCATCAAGGAAAAAGCCCATTTGGCGCGCAGCGGGGTGCCGGTGGCGCCCTATGCCGTGATCGAAACCGCAGCGCAACTGACGGCGGTGGAAGACGCGCTGTTGCCCGGTATCCTGAAAACCGCTCGTCTGGGCTATGACGGCAAGGGCCAGGTGCGCTGCAACAGCCGCGCCGAACTGACCAGCGCCTGGGACGCGCTGAAGCAGGTGCCCTGCGTGCTGGAGCAAATGTTGCCCCTGGCCGCCGAGTGCTCGGTGATTGTGGCGCGCGGCTGGGACGGCAGTGTGGTGCACTTTGCCCCTCAGCTTAATGTGCACCGCGACGGCATTCTGGCCGTCACCGAGGCCTATGCCGGCAACATGCCACCAGCGCTTGCTGATCAGGCGGTGGCCGCAGCGCGCGCCATTGCCGAAGAATTGAACTACGTCGGCGTGCTGTGCGTGGAGTTTTTTGTGTTGCAAGAAGGCTCGCCCGAGCGCGCCGCGCTGGGTGGCCTGGTCGTCAACGAGATGGCGCCGCGCCCGCACAACAGCGGTCACTACACGCTGGATGCCTGCGATGTGTCGCAGTTTGACTTGCAGGTACGCACCCTGGCAGGCCTGCCCCTGACGCAGCCGCGTCAGCACAGCGCCGCCGTGATGCTGAATTTGCTGGGTGATTTGTGGGTCGATGGGGCCACGCCGCGCTGGGACCGGGTGCTGGCCTTGCCCGGCGTGCACCTGCACTTGTATGGCAAGCTCACAGCCAGCAAGGGCCGGAAAATGGGACATTTGACGGTCACAGCGGCCACGCCCGAGCAGGCCCGTAGCGCGGCGCTGGAAGCGGCCAGCGTGCTGGGCATCGCGCCGTTTTGATGGCCTGACGCCATGATTCTGCCGGGTGATGCACCTGAATCCATTGCCGCTGCGGCCCGTTGCATCCAGTCGGGCGGCTTGTTGGGTTTACCCACCGAAACGGTGTACGGCCTGGCCGCCAATGCCGATGACGATGCCGCTGTGGCGCAAATTTTCAAAGCCAAGGGCCGCCCGGCCGACCACCCGCTGATCGTTCATGTGGCCGATGCCAGCGCGGTAGCCCATTACGCCTCCGGGGTGCCGGCGTTTGCCAGGCAACTGATGGCCGCTTTTTGGCCCGGCCCGCTGACGCTGATTCTGCGGCGCCGCGCCGGTGTGGCCAACGCCGCCGCCGGTGGCAACCCGACCATCGGCCTGCGTTGCCCCTCGCACCCCGTGGCGCAAGCGCTGCTGAAGGCGTTAATTAATGGGGGTCAGAGTCCAATTAATTCGCAGCCAAAAAATGCGACGGTCAAACAATTGGACTCTGACCCCAATTATTTGAAGGTATGGGGCGTGGCGGCCCCGAGCGCCAACCAGTTTGGCCGCGTCAGCCCGACCACGGCGGCCCATGTGCAGGGTGAGTTTGGTGATGATGTGCTGATTCTGGACGGTGGCGCCTGCGATGTGGGCATCGAGTCCACCATCATCGACTGCACGCGTGGCCAGCCGGTGCTGCTGCGCCCGGGCGCCGTCACGCCGGAGCAGGTGCAGGCGGTGTGTGGCTTGAGGGTGTTGCCGAAAGACGCCCTGGTTTCGTCGGCCTTACCTGCACCCAAGGCTTCGGGCACACTGGACTCGCATTACGCGCCTCGGGCACGGGTGCGGCTGATGGATGCGCAACAGTTGCAAGCGTGCTTGCGCGACACGGTGAACCTGCGGCGCGTGGCTGTTTGGCATCGCAGCCTCTTGGCCTTGCCCGGTGGGACGGTGTTGTCGCAACGTATGCCGTCCGATGCGGCCATTGCCGCCCGCCAATTGTTCGCGGTGTTGCGCGCATTTGACCTTCAGGGCGTGGCGCAAATCTGGGTCGAAGCCCCGCCGACGGCGTCTGAATGGGACGGTGTGCGCGATCGCTTGCAGCGCGCGGCTGCCATTTAGCCGACGCTTAGCGGTAGCGCAGTTTCATCACCAGAATGGCGCTTGCCAGTGCCAGTGTGATGCAGTTGGCAATCACCACCGGCCAGGCACCCAGCAGCAGGCCATAGACCAGCCACATGGCCACGCCCAGCGTGAATGCGCTGTACATGCCCAGCGAGATGCCCCGGACATCTTTGGTGCGGAAGGTGTGCAGCGCCTGGGGTAAAAAGCTGATGGTGGTCAGGATGGCAGCCAAGGTGCCGATCAGGTCAGTGAGGGTCATGGTGTTCGGCTCAATGGGCGTAGATGCGCAGCGGGCATCACTGGGCCTGATTGTCCCTCACAGCCCAGTCGATCAAGGCATCCAGTGCCGGGCGAGTCGCGGCGGCGTTGGGGTGATTGACCATCGCCACCAGGATGTAAGGCCTGCCGCTGGCGGCATGCACATAGCCGGCCAGCGCCGTTACTTCCTTCAGGCTGCCGGTTTTCAGGTGGGCGCTGGCGCTGCTGGCCAGACTGCGCTTGAGCGTGCCGTCAACGCCCACCAGGGGCAGCGACGACATCAACTCGGGCATGGTGGGCGAGGCGTAGGCCAGTTGCAGCAGTTGCCCCAATTGCCGGGCGCTGATGCGGTTGTGGCGCGACAGGCCCGAGCCGTTGTCGATGCTTGGGACATCGGTGGCGCTGATGCGGCGCTGCCACCATTGGCGCAGGGCGTCGCGGGCTGACTCGGGGCTGGCGGGCAGCGCGCTGTCAGGGCTGGCAGCCCGCCCAAGGGTTAAAAAAATCTGTTGCGCCATCACGTTATTGCTGAACTTGTTGACATCGCGAATCACTTCAGCCAGCGTGGGCGAGGTGATCTCGAAGGTGGCCGGCAGGCCCGGTGCCGTGCCGCTGCGCACCGAGCCCTTCAATTGACCCCCCATGCTGCGCCACAGGCCCTCGATGGCGCGGGCGTTGTAGCTGGCGGGCTCAAAGTAGGCGATGGGCCATACTTTTTCGCCGCAGTCGGCGGGGTAACTGCCGTTGAAGCGGATGCGTTCAGCATCGGAAAAATCGGCCTTGAGGCGGGCGCGGTAGTCGCCACAGGCGCCGTTGTTGGCCGATTTGCCTTGGCTGAGTGGCACGCTGCTCTGCAGTTGCACGCCCCACAGCGGTGGGTCGAATTGCACGCGCGCGCTGCTGGCCGACGGGTCGGGCGTAAACGTCATGACCACGGACTTGTAGTTGATCAGCAGGGCATCGGGCGCCGCGTTGTAGGGCCGCAGCGGCTCGCCGTCGAATTCGGCCGCATCGGTCGCGGGCACTTCGAACGCGCCGTTGTCCAGCACGATGTCGCCGCCAATGGTCCGAATGCCCAGGCCTTGCAGGCGGCGCAACAACAGCCAGAGTTTTTCCAGCACCAGTTTGGGGTCGCCCTGGCCCTGAATGACGACATTGCCTTGCAGCGCGCCATCGACCACCGGGCCGTCCACCCAGACCGGTGTACGCCAGGTGTAGGCGGGCCCCAGCAGGTCCAGCGCCGCGGTGGTGGTGAGCAGTTTCATGACCGATGCCGGATTCATGGGCTGGTCCGCAAGGTGGCTCAGGCGCGGCGCGGCGCGGCCGTCGGCCGCCATGACCAGCATGGCGACAGCCTCCGCCGGCACCTGGGCACGGCTCAAGGCCGTCAGCACGGGTTCTGGCAAGGCCTGCGCCAAGGCACTTACGCAGAAAAAACTGCTCAACAAGCAGAGACGGGTTCGTGAAATGCGTACTTTGAAGTGCCGATGTACTTGCATTTTTTTGAGACGCCGGAAGTCATTTCCAGCGTAGCTTGTTGGTCTGCTGACGAAATCAGGCCAGATCAAAGCGGTCTGCGTTCATGACCTTGGCCCACGCCGCGATGAAGTCCCGGACAAACTTTTCCTTGTTGTCATCCTGGGCATAGACCTCGGCGTAAGCCCGCAGAATGGAATTCGAACCAAAAACGAGATCAACCCGGGTCGCAGTCCACTTGACGGCCCCGCTCTTTCGTTCGCGGATTTCATACAGGTTGCGCCCGGCGGGTTGCCAGGTGTAGGCCATGTCCGTCAGATTGACGAAGAAATCATGGGTCAGGGTGCCCACCCGTTCGGTCAAAACACCGTGCCGGGTGTTGCCATGGTTGGTGCCGAGCACGCGCATGCCACCGACCAGAGCCGTCATCTCGTGCGCGCTCAATCCCAGCAGCTGGGTTTGGTCGAGCAGCAATTCCTCGGCGCTGACCGCGTAGTCTTTCTTGAGCCAGTTGCGGTAAGCGTCAGCCACGGGTTCCAGCACCTCGAATGACTCGGCATCGGTCATGTCCGGAGTGGCATCGCCACGACCCGGTGCAAAGGGAACGGACACGTCAAAGCCCGCGGCCCTGGCCGCCTGCTCGACGCCGACATTGCCGGCCAGCACGATGACATCGGCCACACTGGCGCCGGTCTGCGCCGCAATGCCTGCCAGGGTGGTCAGCACCCGGGCCAGGCGCGCGGGTTCATTGCCCTCCCAGTTCTTTTGCGGAGCCAGTCGGATGCGCGCGCCGTTGGCACCACCGCGCTTGTCGGAGCCGCGGAAGGTGCGGGCACTGTCCCAGGCCGTCGACACCATGTCACCGATGCTCAGGCCGCTGGCGGCAATCTTCACCTTGACCGTTGCCACGTCGTAGTCTTTGGGTCCGACGGGCACCGGGTCTTGCCAGATCAGGTCTTCCTGCGGCACGTCCGGTCCGATGTAGCGGGCCTTCGGGCCCATGTCGCGGTGCGTCAACTTGAACCAGGCGCGGGCGAACACGTCCGAAAAGTAGGCCGGGTCCTGGTGAAAGCGTTCCGAGATCTTCCGGTACGCGGGGTCCATCTTCATGGCCATGTCGGCGTCGGTCATGATCGGAGTGCAGCGGATCGACGGGTCTTCCACATCGACCGGCCTGTCTTCGTCCTTGATGTTGACCGGCTCATACTGCCAGGCGCCGGCCGGGCTCTTTTTAAGTTCCCAGTCGTGATTGAGGAGCATGTCGAAGTAGCCGCCTTTGCCGACATTCCATTGGGTCGGGTGCGCGGTCCAGGCCCCTTCGAGGCCACTGGTCACGGTGTCGCGGCCCACGCCACGGCTGCTGTGATTCATCCAGCCCAGGCCCTGTTCTTCCAGGTCGGCCGCTTCGGGGGCCGGGCCCAGCTTGGCGGCGCTGCCATTGCCGTGGGCCTTGCCCACGGTGTGGCCACCCGCCGTCAGGGCCACGGTTTCTTCGTCGTTCATGGCCATGCGCGCAAAGGTCACACGAATGTCGTGGGCGGTTTTGAGCGGGTCGGGCTTGCCGTCCACGCCTTCGGGGTTGACGTAGATCAGGCCCATCATCACGGCGGCCAGCGGGTTGTCCAGATCGCGTTCGCCGGAGTAGCGACTGTTGGGGCCGCCACTGGGCGCCAGCCATTCTTTCTCGGAGCCCCAGTAGATGTCCTTTTCGGGGTGCCAGATGTCTTCGCGGCCAAAGGCGAACCCGAAGGTCTTCAGACCCATCGACTCGTAAGCCATGTTGCCGGCCAGGATCATCAGGTCGGCCCAGCTGATCCGGTTGCCATACTTTTTCTTGACCGGCCACAGCAGGCGGCGTGCCTTGTCCAGGTTGGCGTTGTCGGGCCAGGAATTCAGCGGGGCAAAACGCTGATTGCCCTTGCCAGCGCCACCGCGACCGTCGGCAATGCGGTAGCTGCCGGCCGAGTGCCAGGCCATGCGGATCATCAGGCCGCCGTAGTGACCCCAGTCAGCGGGCCACCAGTCCTGGCTGTCGGTCATCAGGGCTTTGAGATCATTCTTCAGCGCTCCGACATCGAGCTTTTTGACTTCTTCGCGGTAGTTGAAGTCTGCGCCCAGCGGATTGGTCTTGCGGTCGTGCTGGTGCAGGATGTCGAGGCTCAGCGCCTTGGGCCACCACGCCATGTTCGACACGCTTGCCGATGTGGCACCGCCGTGGATCACGGGGCATTTGCCAGCGGAATTTACTTCGTCGTTTTGCATCTTGCGCTCCTTGGCTTGCGTTTCAAAAAGTCTTGCGATCCGATGGTTCCGCCTTCGCAGCAGGCTTCCGGCTCATTGGAAAATATCGGTGAAGCCAACTATAGCCCTGAACGCACGCCTTTGGGATGGACTTCCCGCCCTGACAAATTAATCACGACGATAGGAAAACCTCATGACGAAAAAGATGGTCAAACCGATGCGCATGGAGGGCGGCATGTCGGGCTTTTCAAGTCCTTGAGCGAGGCTTTGGGTGCCCCTGAGCCCTTGCATTGCGTGCGCAAACCCCGGAATCGCAGGTGGGCTCAGCCGGCTTGCAGCAAACCGGCCTTGTCCATCAGCTCCGCGAGAAAGGTATCCTCGAGGGCATAGACCCCGCGCGCGGCACGCCACACGAGTGCTTTTTCCTGAAGCGCGTTGAGCGCCTGCTGCACATTTCCCGGGTCCGGCTCGACCTTGTAACCGGGGGCCGTGGTAGCGATGACCGCGCGGTAGCGCTCCATCGTCGCCTGCTCGAACGGTGCGTACTTGGCGCCGGCCGACGCCATGACCCGCAGAACCGCCGACTGCAATGGCGTCAAGCTGTGCACCACGCGCAGGGCGTCGTTGCTGTTCGCCTCGATTTGCTCGTGAACGAGCTCTTCCAGGCGCTGTGCGTATCGGCCAGGCTCTGTTTGCAGGTCGTAGACCAGCGCATCGACGGCAGCGCCCAGCACCTCAGGTCGGAACGCTGCTTGTCGAAACCACCCATAAACAGCGCTCCCGTCGAGCTCCTTGGCGAAATCCAGGTGAGCGATGAACCAATCAATGTAGTCGGTGCCCAGCGGCGGGAAGGCGACCAAAGGCGCACCGAAAAATGCCTGCTCCTTGCTGCCCCGGAGCATGGCCAGTTTGTCCCGATTGGAGCCAGTAGCCACGATGCGCAACCCGTGGTGGTGGCTGCTGTTGAGTTCGTCACGCGCTGCCTTGAGCGCGAAGAGCGCGTCAGCACCCGCCTCGCTCGTGATGGCGTGCTGTGCTTCGTCGATGATTAGCGCGATGATTTGCCTGGTCTCATCAGACAGGGCGGACAGCGCTGCCGACAGCGAGATACCCTTGGCCATGCCCACACGGTCCAGCGAGAAGCTCAGGCCCCCGACCGCCACCTTGTCCATTCCGCTGCCCTTGGCCAGCCGCGCGATGACGCCTTCGCGCTTGGCAAGTTCGGCCCGCACGGCTGAGATGATGACGTCGCCGGGGTCTGCCTTGCGGTCTTCCCAGAGGTCGACGTAAATGACGATGGCCCCTGCTGCTTCCAGGGCCGGGCGCAGGTCCTCACGCACAAAGGTGCTTTTTCCGGTGCGCCGTGGCGCAGCCAAGAACAATCCGGACCCGGACGCGGAGGTCGCTGCAGGCTTCAGCAGCTTGCCAGCCAGGTTTTTGGCCAAAGCTTCGCGGTGAAAGACTGGCATGTGGGCTCCCGAACTTTATAGGCAATTAAAGTCATTTATAGAGGCAGACGAAACGCTGCGGAAGCTGCCTTTATATCAAATTATAGTAAATTAAAGTCGATTATAGTGCGAGGTCCAGGCATGAACCGGAAGTTCTGGGGCGGCCACGTTTGCGAGGTAGGGGGGGCGGCACGGTTGCCCATTGTCGGCGCCGAGTGAATATAGAGCCAGGGCGGGTTGCCAGTTTTTGATGGGCTAGCTAATAGCAGAGGTAAACCGATAGCTACTTGTTCGATTGAGGAGTCAAGCTTTTGCCACAGTAGGGACAAGAGTTGGGACAATGAAGGCGTCCTGAGACTCAATGCAAAATGGGTTAGCAGTCAAAAACTGCTAACCCATTGATTTTATTGGTCGGAATGAGAGGATTCGAACCTCCGACCCCTTCGTCCCGAACGAAGTGCGCTACCAGGCTGCGCTACATTCCGATTTTGTCCTGAAACGTCAGGACTGACGCTCCAGCAACTGAGCTGCCAATTGTATCAAACACTGCCTGTGCGCATTGTCCGGCAATTGCTCGGCGGCGGTGATGGCGCGGCGGGCTTCGCTTGCTGCGGTTTGACGGGCCACCTCGAGCGCGCCAGTGGCCTGGACGATGGCCACGACCTGGTCAATCAGTTCGAGCTTGCCGCTTTCAATGGCGCTTTGGATGAGTTCGCGTTCGCTGGCACTGCCCCGTTGCATGGCTGCAATCAGGGGCAGGGTGGTCTTGCCTTCGCGCAAATCGTCACCGAGGTTTTTGCCCATCACGGCCGCGTCGCCGGTGTAGTCCAGCACATCGTCGATGATTTGAAAGGCGGTGCCAAGGGCTTGCCCGTAAGTGGCACAGGCTGCTTCCATGTCGGGGCTGGCGTTGGCCAAAATGGCGCCTACGCGTGCGCTGGCTTCGAACAGTTTTGCGGTTTTGGAGCGGATCACATGCAGGTAGCCGGCCTCATCCAACGCTGCGTTATGCATGTTCATCAACTGCATGACTTCGCCTTCCGCGATGACATTGGTGGCTTCTGCGAGTACTTCCATGATGCGCATGTTTTGCGCATCCACCATCATTTGAAAGCAGCGTGAATACAAAAAATCACCCACCAGCACACTGGCCGGATTGCCAAAGGTTTCGTTGGCGGTAGGGTTGCCGCGCCGCATGGACGAGTCGTCCACCACGTCGTCATGGAGCAGGGTCGATGTGTGGATGAACTCCACCACCGCCGCCAGGTTAAAACGCTGGGCACCTGTGTAACCAAGGGCGCCGCATATCAACAGCAGCAGTGCCGGGCGCAGTCGCTTGCCGCCGGCAGAAATGATGTACCTGGAAACTTGCCCCACCAAGGGTACACCGGAGTCCAGGCGCTGCGTGACGACCAGGTCGACCTCGTGCATGTCCTGCGCGATGATCGCCATAAAGCTGGGTTTTTGAGATTGAGTAGCTTGCAAGACTGTGACCCGATTAGTTGTGCGAATTATAGAAAGTCCGCAAGACCTGATTTGCCCCGATTTTGTCTTGAGCGCCTTTGACTGGACAGTCGCACAGACTTGTGCGATAATTCCGGGCTCTGCGAAAATTCGTTCGGAGAGCATTATTAAGAGGTTATTATGTACGCGGTCATAAAAACTGGTGGCAAACAATACAAAGTTGCAACCGGCGAAAAAATTAAAGTAGAACAGATTGCTGCGGATGTAGGCCAAGAGATTGTGATCGACCAGGTTCTGGCAGTCGGCAGCGGCGCAGAGTTGAAGGTTGGTACACCCTTGGTGTCCGGTGCAGCCGTCAGTGTCACAGTTTTAGCACATGGCAAACACGACAAGGTCAGCATTTTCAAAATGCGCCGTCGTAAACACTACCAAAAACGTCAAGGTCATCGTCAGCAGTTCACTGAGCTTCTGATTGGTGCGATTTCTGCATAAGGAGCAAGAGTCATGGCACACAAAAAAGGCGGCGGCTCGACGCGAAACGGGCGTGATTCCAAGCCCAAAATGCTCGGTGTGAAGATGTACGGTGGTCAGTTGGTTGCTCCTGGTGCGATCATCGTGCGCCAGCGCGGCACGCAATTCCACCCCGGTGCCAATGTCGGCATTGGCAAAGACCACACGCTGTTTGCATTGACAGAAGGTCATGTGTCGTTCGCCATCAAGGGCGCATTGAACCGGCACACCGTGAGCGTGACAGCCGCAGCTTGAGGGCTGACCTTGTCCCCACGCAAGACCCTGCGCACGGCGCGGGGTTTTTTATTTCTGAAACCTTGCGGGACAGACCGCAGTTACGCGAAGCGAACTAGCGCTGTCCCCAACCGATCAAACACATGAAATTCGTTGACGAAGCCTACATTGACGTCTCCGCTGGAGATGGTGGCGCTGGCTGCGTCTCGTTTCGGCATGAAAAATACAAGGAGTTTGGCGGTCCCAACGGTGGCGACGGTGGCCGTGGCGGCCATGTGTTTGCGGTGGCCGACCCCAACCTCAACACCCTGGTCGATTACCGCTTCTCGCGCCGGCACGATGCCCAGCGCGGTCAGCATGGCATGGGTTCGGACATGTTCGGTGCCGCCGGGGATGACATCACGCTCAAAATGCCCGTGGGGACCATCATTTCTGATGCGGAAACGGGCGAGCTGCTGTTTGAACTGCTCAAGCCCGGTGAGGTGATCACCCTTGCCAAGGGTGGCGATGGCGGCTTTGGCAATATGCGCTACAAGAGCGCCATCAACCGCGCACCACGGCAAAAAACGCCGGGTTGGCCAGGTGAAAAGCGCAACCTCAAGCTCGAACTCAAGGTGTTGGCCGACGTGGGCCTGCTGGGCATGCCCAATGCGGGCAAATCAACCTTGATCACGGCCATATCGAACGCCCGTCCGCGCATTGCCGACTACCCCTTTACCACCCTGCACCCTAATTTGGGGGTGGTTCGGGTCGGGCCTGAGCAGAGCTTTGTCGTGGCCGACCTGCCCGGCTTGATCGAAGGCGCTTCTGAAGGTGCCGGCCTGGGGCACTTGTTTTTGCGCCATTTGCAGCGCACCCGCTTGCTGCTGCATGTGGTCGACATGGCGCCGTTTGACGATGGCATTGATACCGTGGCGCAGGCCAAAGCCATTGTCAACGAGCTCAAAAAATACGATACCGCGCTGTACAAGAAACCGCGCTGGCTGGTGCTTAACAAGCTCGACATGGTGCCGCTGGAAGAGCGCGAAGCCCTGGTCAAGGATTTTGTCAAACGCTTCAAGTTCAAGGGGCCGGTGTTTGAGATCTCGGCGCTGACGCGCGAGGGCTGCGAGTTGTTGATCAAGGCGGTGTACAAGCACATCAGTGCCCAGCAAAAAATCGAACTGGAACCGGAGGTCATCGACCCGCGTTTTGCAGTGCCTGTCGGGCCTGATCCATCGCCCTCAAACGCCTGACGTAAATTACCTGCCCCAGAGGCTTAAATGGCTCAAGAACAAGTTAATTCAGCATTGCGCGAGGCCCGTCGCGTGGTGCTCAAGGTGGGCTCCAGCCTGGTGACCAATGACGGCCGCGGTCTGGATGAGGCAGCCATTGGCGAATGGTGTCGGCAAATGGCGGTGCTGGTGCACCAGGGGCGCGAGCTCATCATGGTCTCCAGTGGCGCCATTGCCGAAGGCATGAAGCGTCTGGGTTGGGTCAAGCGTCCGCATGAGATCCATGAGTTGCAGGCGGCGGCGGCCGTGGGGCAAATGGGCCTGGCGCACATGTACGAGACCAAACTGCGTGAAAACGACCTGGGTAGCGCCCAGGTGCTGTTGACGCACGCCGACCTGGCGGACCGCGAGCGCTACCTCAATGCGCGCTCGACGCTGCTGACTTTGCTCAAGCTCGGCGTGGTACCGGTCATCAATGAAAACGACACGGTGGTCAATGACGAGATCAAGTTTGGCGACAACGACACCCTGGCTGCCCTGGTCGCCAATCTGGTGGAAGCCGACGCGCTGGTCATCCTGACGGATCAAAAAGGCCTGTTCACGGCCGATCCGCGCAAGGACGCCCATGCCGAGTTTGTGCATGTGGCACAGGCCGGCGATCCTGCGCTGGAAGCCATGGCCGGGGGTGCGGGTTCCAGTCTGGGGCGTGGCGGCATGATCACCAAAATACTGGCCGCCAAGCGGGCCGCCGGCTCAGGCGCATCGACCGTGATTGCCTGGGGGCGCGAGCCTGATGCCTTGCTGCGGCTTTGTAAGGGCGAAGCCATTGGTTCGCTGCTGGTGGCGCCGACTCAAAAAACGCAAGCGCGCAAACAGTGGATTGCCGACCATCTGCAATTACGGGGTTCGGTCACGGTAGATGCCGGTGCTGTGACCAAACTGCTGGGCGACGGCTCCAGTTTGTTGCCCATCGGCATGACGGCTGTCGAGGGCGATTTCTCGCGGGGCGATGTGATTGCCATCCGCGACCCGCAAGGGCTTGAAATTGCGCGTGGGCTGGCCAATTACGCCAGTACCGAGGCGCGTCTGATTTGCCGCAAACCCTCCAGCGCCTTTGAAGCCTTGCTGGGCTATGTGGCAGAACCGGAAATGGTGCACCGCGACAACCTGGTGCTCAAGCGCTGACGCCGTGATGGCGAATGCCAGCCTGCCCTTTATTTGCTTTTGAGATTTCTGAGGATCTGTGCCGCTGAGCCGGCCGTGGCATTGCCTTCACAAACCCCTTGTTGCGCCAGTGCCAAGGCGTGTTTGGACGGCTGTTTGCCGTTGAGCCTGCGCCACTCGGGTTCCTTCACCAGTGTCCAGACACCCTGGGCATTGGCTCGGGCATAACTTTTGACTTCACCGGTCGCGCAGCGAATGCCCTCAAAAAACGCATTCACGGAACCGCTGGGACTGACGGCCACCATCACATAGCGCACGATGCCGTCTGGCGTGACAGCCAATGTGGCCGGATCAACGCCAAACTTCATGCTCACATACGGCGGCATATCAACGCTGACCAGTTGCCTGGGGTTAAACGGGGGCGGCGCAGGTGCCTCGGTTTCTTGCCAGTCCGGATTGTCGGCCGGGACTTGCGCCTGCGCAGCCAGTGCGCAGCAAGCCAGACTCAGGAGTAAGCACTTTTGCAAGGCACTGGGCCGGCGGCGCAGAGATAGTGATTCAGGCATGTGGTTGTCCAGACGGGGGATCAGATTCAAAGGTGGCGCCCGGTGGTATTCCAAAGCGGGCATAGGGCAGGTTGGCGCAGGACTGATCCAGTTCAAGCGGGCGAATGCCCTGACGCAAAAAGCGGTTGCGGTGTTCATTGCGCGGCAAATAGCGCGACAGTTCGGTGAGCGCCGTCACGTAGACCTCGCGTTTGAATTCGACCACCGCATCCAGCGGCACCCAGTAGTCGTTCCAGCGCCAGGCGTCGAACTCTGGATGGCTGGTGGCGCGCAAATTCAAATCCCAGTCATGACCGACGAGCTGCAACAAGAACCAGATTTGTTTCTGGCCTTTGTAAAAACCGCGCGAATCGCGGCGAATAAAACGGTCTGGCACCTCATAGCGCAACCAGTCACGGGTGCGGGCCACAATGCGAACATGTTCGCGCTGCAGCCCAACTTCTTCATGCAGCTCCCGTATCATGGCTTGTTCAGGGGTTTCACCCCGGTCAATGCCACCTTGCGGAAACTGCCAGGAGTGCGTCCGAATGCGCTTACCCCAAAACACCTGATTTTTCTGGTTGAGCAGGACGATGCCGACGTTGGGCCTAAAGCCGTCCCGGTCAAGCATAATCAAACCCCAAATTTTAAATTGTCTTGATTATGCACAGCGCGGACACTGCAGCAAAAGACATAACCCTGACATATTTCTGGATATCCCATGAGAGCCTCCCAATTTTTTATTTCCACCCTCAAAGAAGCCCCGGCGGATGCCGAAATTGCCAGCCACAAGCTCATGATGCGTGCCGGCATGATCAAAAAAATTGGTGCTGGCATTTACACCCTGATGCCGATGGGCCTGCGTGTGGTGCGCAAGGTGGAGGCCATCGTGCGCGAAGAAATGAACCGTGCCGGCGCCGTCGAGCTGGCCATGCCCCTGGTGCAACCTGCCGAGTTGTGGGCCGAGACCGGGCGGTTTGAAAACATGGGCCCCGAGCTGTTGCGCATCAAGGACCGCCACGCGCACGACTTTGTGATTCAACCCACCAGCGAAGAGGTGGTGACCGACATCGTGCGCCAGGAAATCCGCAGCTACAAACAGTTGCCGAAGAACTTTTACCAGATTCAGACCAAGTTTCGCGACGAGCGGCGCCCACGCTTTGGCCTGATGCGCGGGCGTGAATTCATCATGAAAGACGCCTACAGTTTTGACCGGGATCAGACCACGGCCAAGGCCAGTTACCAGGTCATGGCCCGGGCCTACCGGCGCATTTTTGATCGCTTTGGCCTGACCTACCGCGCGGTGGCGGCCGACAGCGGCGCCATTGGCGGGGATTTGAGCGAAGAGTTCCAGGTGATTGCCGCCACCGGCGAAGATGCCATTGTGTATTGCCCGGGCAGCGACTACGCCGCCAACCTGGAAAAAGCCGAGGCACTGGCACCCGCGGGCCCGCGCCCTGCAGCCACCCAAGCCATGACCAAAACCGCCACGCCGGGCAAAAGCACCTGTGCAGCGGTAGCCGAATTGCTTGGCCTGCCCCTGAAAAATACCGTCAAGTCCCTGGTGCTGGCCACCGACGCGCTCAACGAGCAGGGTGAAGTGGTGAAAACCCAGGTCTGGTTACTGCTGCTGCGCGGGGATCACGACATGAACGAAGTCAAGGTCGGCAAGTTGCCGGGCCTCGGTGCATTCCGTTTTGCCACGCTCGGCGAAATCGAAGATCATTTTGCTTGTTTGCCCGGCTATTTGGGGCCCATCGGTCTGAAAAAGCCGGTGCAGTTGGTGGTGGACCGCGACGTGGCGGTGATGAGCGACTGGGTCTGTGGTGCCAATGAACCCGGCTTTCACCTCACCGGGGTCAACTGGGGCCGTGACCTGCCCGAGCCGGTGCGGGTGGCCGACTTGCGCAACGTGGTGGCGGGAGATGCCTCTCCCGACGGCCAAGGCGTGCTGGCAATCGAACGGGGCATCGAGGTGGGCCATGTGTTTTACTTGGGCACCAAATACAGCCAGGCCATGAACGCGACCTTTCTCGACCAGAATGGCAAGCCCCAGTTCATGGAAATGGGTTGCTACGGCATCGGCATCACGCGCCTGCCTGCCGCTGCCATTGAGCAGAACCATGACGAGCGCGGCATCATCTGGCCCGATGCATTGGCGCCGTTCACCGTGGTGCTGTGCCCGATCAACGCGGAGCGTTCGCCGGAGGTCAAGGCCACTTCTGAGGCGCTGTATGCCGAGTTGCTGGCTGCCGGAGTCGATGTCATGCTGGACGACCGCGGCGAGCGCCCGGGCGCCATGTTTGCCGACTGGGAGTTGATTGGTGTGCCGCACCGCGTCAACATTGGCGACCGTGCCTTGAAAGAAGGCCATGTGGAATACCAGCACCGCCGCGATGTTGCCGCCAGTGCCGTGCCTGTGGCTGACATCGTGGCCCGCTTGCTGGCCAAGCTGAAGGCCTGACAGCTGGGTGATTGTTGAATTGCGTTTGTCTCACGAGCTGGCAATGAAGATCAACCGACGCGAACTTCTGGGGAATGCGTT
>JALNWC010000017.1 GCA_023231075.1 Rhodoferax sp. | reverse complement strand
GATGCCTACCAGCGTAATGCCGCCAATGTATATTTCCCAAAAATCACTTGTGAAATCACTCATTATTTTTCCAATCAGGTAAGAGGATCAATCCTGCTCGAAAGGCAGGTTGGCAGCTTTATCGAAGTCAGCAGAATTCTTGCTGGAGTAGGCCCAGCCAAGGATTCCGATGAAAGTCAAAAAGCTGACCACGGTGACCAGTGAGCGAAGCGTGTTGACATCAAAGTCCATGAAGCTCCCCTATTTATTTCGAAGTCGTGCCAAGAACCTGGAGGTAGGCCACCATGGCGTCCATCTCGGTCTTGCCTTTGAGCTCTTCAACCGACGCAGCGATTTCAGCATCGGTGTAGGGCACCCCGACCTTGCGCAGCGCAGCCATGTGTGACGGCATGCTGACGGCATCCACAGGCGTGTTCATCAACCAGGGATAAGCCGGCATGATGGACTCGGGCACCAGATCACGCGGGTTGTTCAGGTGGGTGATCTGCCACTGGTCGCTGTACTTTCCGCCGACGCGGTGCAGATCGGGACCGGTACGCTTGCTGCCCCACTGGAACGGATGGTCATAGACAAACTCGTTCGCCTTGGAGTAAGGACCGTAGCGCAGGGTCTCGGCGCGGAACGGCCTGATCATCTGAGAATGACAGTTGTAGCAGCCCTCACGGGTATAGATATCGCGCCCCGCCAGCTGGAGCGCGTTGTAAGGCTTGAGGCCAGGCGCCGCCACCGTGGTTGATTTCTGGAAAAACAAGGGCACGATTTCAACCAGACCGCCAAACAACAACACGATCAGGATCAGAACGATCATCAATCCGTTGTTGGTTTCGATCGTCGAGTGCGACAGTCCGCCGCTTTGATTTGTATTGGACATGGTTTTGATACCTCAAGCGTGAGCAGCAACAGCAGGAATGTTGACCGAGACAGAGCGCCCCGCCGTGGCCGTTTTGATCGTGTTCCACAACATGATGATCATGCCCGTCAGGTAGAGCGCTCCGCCAGCCAAGCGCAGGACGTAGAACGGGTAGCTGGCCTTGACCGACTCCACAAAGGTGTAGGTCAGGGTGCCATCAGGATTGATGGACCGCCACATCAGACCCTGCATCACGCCGGCAATCCAGAGCGCCGCAATGTAGAGCACGATGCCGATGGTGGCCATGTAAAAGTGCACTTCAATGGCCTTCACACTGAACATCTGCTTTTGACCAAACAGGCGCGGAATGAGGTAATACATGGAACCCATGGTGACCAGACCCACCCAGCCCAGGGCACCGGAGTGCACATGGCCCACGGTCCAGTCGGTGTAATGCGACAAGGCATTCACGGTCTTGATCGCCATCATCGGGCCTTCGAACGTGGACATGCCGTAGAACGACAGCGACACAATCAGGAAACGCAGGATCGGGTCATCGCGCAGCTTGTGCCAGGCGCCGGACAAGGTCATGATGCCGTTGATCATGCCACCCCAGCTTGGTGCCAAAAGGATCAGGGAAAACACCATACCCAAGGACTGGGTCCAGTCAGGCAAGGCGGTGTAATGCAGGTGGTGCGGACCCGCCCACATGTAGGTGAAGATCAACGCCCAGAAGTGCACGATGGAGAGGCGGTAGGAATATACCGGGCGACCCGCCTGCTTGGGAATGAAGTAATACATCATGCCCAGGAAACCCGCAGTCAGGAAAAAACCCACCGCGTTGTGGCCATACCACCACTGCACCATGGCATCTTGTACACCGGCATAGGCCGAGTAAGATTTCATGCCCATGAGCGCGACCGGGATCGCCGCACTGTTGACCAGGTGCAGAATGGCAATGGCCAGAATGAAGGCACCAAAGAACCAGTTGGCCACATAAATATGCCTGACCTTGCGGGTTCCGATCGTGCCGAAGAACACGATGGCATAAGTCACCCAGACCAAAGTAAGCAGAATGTCGATGGGCCATTCCAGTTCAGCGTATTCCTTGCCCGAGGTGTACCCCAGCGGCAGCGAAATAGCAGCGAGCAAAATGACCAGTTGCCAACCCCAAAAGGTGAACGCGGCAAGCTTGTCGCTGAATAAGCGAACCTGGCAGGTGCGCTGCACGACATAGTAGGAAGTCGCAAACAGGCCACAACCGCCAAAGGCAAAAATGACTGCATTGGTATGCAGAGGACGCAGTCGCCCAAAGGACAAGAACGAAATACCCATGTTGAGTTCGGGCCAGGCCAATTGGGAGGCGATGATGACGCCAACCAGCATACCGACCACACCCCATATCACAGTCATGATGGCAAACTGCCTTACAACTTTGTCGTTGTAAGTTGTTGCCTGCGAATTTGCAAATGCCATGTTCACCTCTCTTCAGTTTAAGGAGCGCAGTATGCCCGAGGTACGACTTGCGTCTTTTGATTCAAATCAATTTACGACAAAAAAATACTTATCCATCCTTAAGAATTCTTTCCCCCTCTTTTTCCATATCGTCAAATTGTCCACTGTAGATCGCCCACCAAATGCCGCCGATGATAAAAAACACCAGGACGACCGACAGGGGCACCAAAAAATACAAAATATCCATCAGGATTTCCGTTCAAACCGGGCGTCTTTTGACAGCCGCAATGCATTAAGAACCACCAGCAGGGAGCTGCAGGCCATGCCCAAACCCGCCAACCACGCCGGAAGCAAGCCAAAAACAGCCAGTGGCACGCAGACCGCGTTATAGATGGCAGCCCAGCTCAGATTTTGCCGCACAATAGTCAAGGTCCGCCGCGACAATAAAAGTGCTTCGGCCACATTCGTCAAACGGCCACCCGAAACCAGAAAATCGGCCTGGGCCTGCGCCAAGGGCACCGCTTGACCGAAGGCGAAGGACACATGCGCTCCGGCCAGCACCGGTCCGTCGTTCAAACCATCGCCGACCACCGCCACCTTGTGACCCTGCTGCTGGGATGCGCGCAAAAAGTCAAGCTTGTCCTGGGGTGAACAATTACCGCGAGCCTCTTGAATGCCCACTTGATGGGCCACGCGGTGCGCCGCCTCGCTGGCATCACCCGACAACAAATACACCCGTATCCCCGCGCGTTGCAGCGCTGCCACCGTTTCCGGGGCATCGTGACGGATATCCTCCTGAAATTCAAAGCTGGCCAACCAGCCCGCATCGTCGCTCAAATGCACCTGGAGCGCGCTGGGATTCGCCGACACCACGCCACAAAAACTGGCCGAGCCCAGGCGCACGGAAAAAACCGGACCAGCCGCGCCTGACGAGTTCACATTGGCGCTGATTCCCTGCCCCGCCTGCTCTGTCACTTGATCCACCTGCCAAAGTCCGGTGTCATCTGACGGGTTGGCGGCGAGGACCAGCGCCCTGGAAAGCGGATGCAAGGAGTGTTGTGCCAGCGCCGCCGCCAGGGCCAGCGCCTGTCGCCGGGTCGACCCCTCACGCACATGAACCCGATTCACCACCATGGCGTCGCGCGTCAGGGTCCCTGTTTTGTCAAACATCACGGTGTCCACGCCGGCCAGGGACTCGAAGGCATCCATGCGGCGCACCAGCACCCCGCGTCGGGCCAGCGCCCCGGCTGCTGACAGCATGGCCGCAGGTGTGGCCAATGACAGGGCACAGGGACAGGTCACGATCAGCACGGACACCGCCACCATCAGGGCCCGCTCGGGATCGGTCTGCCACCAGTAGGCACAGGCCAGGCCGGCGGCAATCAGCACCGCGATCAGGAAAGGCTTGGCCATGGTGTCAGCCAAGCGGGCCAGAGTGGGCTTGCTGGTGGAGGCGCTCTCCATCAGATGGACGATCTGGGCAAACCGCGTTTGTGCACCCACCCGATCGACCCGCATCTGCACCATGGCCGACAGGTTGTGACTCCCCGAAATCACCTCATCGCCCACCTGACGCGTCAGGGGACGGGACTCACCCGTCAACAAAGCCTCGTCAACCGAGGTGTGCCCCTGCAGCAACACGCCATCGGCAGGAAAGGCCTCACCCGGCAAAACACGAATCACATCGCCAGCCCGCAGCCGTCGAACGGGAACCCGCTCATAATGCCCCTCCGACTCAAGCCGCAACACGCTGTCCGGCAAACGATTCATCAAGGCCTCAAGGGCGCCCGCCGTCCTGTCACGCAGACGCAACTCAAGCCAGCGCCCTGCCAGCAGGAAAAAAACAAACATGGTGAGGGAATCAAAGAACACCTCATGGCCAAAAATACCTTCCGGGTCAAAGGTGCCGGCGCTACTGACCAAAAACGTGATCAGCATGCCCAGGGCCACCGGCAGGTCCATGCTGACGCGCCGATGCAGCACATCGCGCCACGCGCTACTGAAAAACGGACCACAGGAGAAAAAAATCACTGGCAGGGTCAGAACCCAGGACGCCCAGCGCAGCAACTGCTCCAGTTCAGCACTCAGATCACCCGGCTGCGCCACGTAGGCGGGGTAGGCGTACATCATGACCTGCATCATGCACAGGCCCGCCACCATCATGCGCCACAAGGCTTTGCGCGATTCGGCAAGACGGCGCTCGCGGGCGAAGGCATCGTTGGCCGGAAGTGCCCGGTAGCCGGCCTCATGCACGGCCTGCATCCAGCCCGAGGGCGTCACCGCTTGCGACGCCCAAACCACCTTGGCCCGGTGACTGCCTGAACTGACCTCCACATCGCGCACGCCCGGCACGCGCCTGAGGGCATCTTCGATGGTCAGTGCGCACGCGGCGCAATGCATGCCTTCAATCAGCACATTGGACTCCCAGCACCCGGCTTGTTGCGCGATTGGCCGGCTGAAGGCGGTCCATTCCTGTTCGTCATCAAGTAGCGCCAGCGTGGGTAGCGCCGGCTGTTCATGCAGCGCGCCCCCACGGCCTGCTGTTGATTTTGCGGGACCGGGTTCATCAAAAGCGGGGAGACGGGGCGTCGAAAGCGGCATGGTGGTGAGGGTAGCTGACAAGAGCTGTAATTTACCTGACATTTGTCAATTTCAAAGGATCACGACCGGGTGTATGCTGGCACTTTCAACTTGCTGGAGAGACACCATGTATGACAAAATTCTGCTTGCAACCGATGGCTCGACCCTGTCGAAGAAAGCCGTCAGCAGTGCCATTTCTCTGGCAGCCCTCACCGGCGCGAGTCTGGTCGCCTTGAAAGTGGTTCCCCGTTATCCGCAAAGTTATTTTGAAGGTGGCCTGGCCTTGCAGGCGGCGGAAGTCGGACGCATCGAAAAACAATGGTCTGACGAGGGGCAGGCGGTGGTTGACGAGGTCAAGAAAACGGCGGAGTTGCAAGGCGTCAAAACGCGCGCCCTGACGATCAAGTCGGATGTGGTGTCAGATGCCATCATTGCCACAGCGCGCAAGCACAAATGCGATTTGATCGTGATGGCTTCCCATGGCCGCAAGGGCGTCAAGCGCCTGTTGCTGGGCAGCGAGACTCAACAGGTGCTGACCCATTCACATATTCCGGTGCTGGTACTGAGATAGCCAGACTGGCGCCTGAACGGGCGCTCCGTCAAAATGTCGGTGCGCGTTTTTCCAGGAAGGCAGCAATGCCCTCGCGATGCTCGATGCCATCGGCATAGTCATAAGCCGTGGTCAGCAGCATGGGCAACTGGTCGTGCATGAGCGCACGCAGCGTCTGTTTGTTCAGTCGCGCTGCCTGGGGCGCCAACTGGCTGATGCGCTGAACACTGGCCCGGGCGAGGGTGCCGACGTCGGCATCGGGAACGATCCGACTCAAAAAACCGCGCTGCAGCATGTCAGGTGCGCTGAAAACAGCGGCCTCCAGCAGCATCTGGCGGGCCGTGCCCAGCCCCACTTCGCGCGCGACCAGCGCGGCTTCGCGTGGTGCCATGGGAAACCCAAGCCGGGCAATGGGTGCGCCAAAGCGGGCCGATTCTGTCGCCAGGCGGATATCGCAACAACTGGCAATCTCGACGCCTGCGCCCATGCAGTTGCCCTCGATCTGCGCCACCAGCGGCACATCACACGCCAGCATGGCGTTCAGGGCGCCCCACACCTCGTCTTCGTGGAAGGTGCGAAGCGAAGGCTCCTGGAAGCGGAAACCGGGGTATTCAGAAATGTCGCCACCCGCACAAAAATGGCCCCCCTCCCCTGACACCAGCACGCAACGCAGCTCGGTCATGCCCTGGATACGCTCAAACACGGCCCTCAAATCACGCCACATGGCGCGTGACATCGCGTTAAAGCGCTTGGGGTAGCTCAGCGTGACGTGCGCCACCGCGGCGATTTGCGCGAACCTGATTCTTGCCGGCATGGTGTGTCGGACGCTATTTGCCTGGGTCTTGCGGCTGGGTCCCGGCCCACCACCACAAACCCAGGCCACCCAGGATCATCGGCAGACACAGCCATTGGCCCATGCTCATGCCGAGTGACAACAAACCCAGGTGCGCGTCGGGTTCGCGGAAAAATTCGGCGATGAAGCGGAACAGGCCATAACCCAGCAGGAACATGGCAGCCACCCGCCCGCGCGCGCGCGGCTTGCGCGCGTAAAGCCAAAGCAACACAAACAACAACAAGCCTTCCAGCAAGAACTGGTAGATCTGCGACGGATGGCGCGGCAAATCACCGGCCCCCCGGAACACCATGCCCCAGGGCAGATCGGGGCTCGCCACCCTGCCCCACAGTTCACCATTGATGAAGTTGCCCAGGCGCCCGGCAGCCAAGCCTGTTGGCACACAGGGCGCGACAAAATCAGCCACCTGCAGCCAATGCCGGCCGCGCGAATGCGCGAACCAGAGCATGGCCACAATCACGCCGAGCATGCCGCCATGAAAACTCATGCCGCCTTGCCACACCGCAAAAATCTCCAGCGGATGCGCAGCGTAGTACAGCGGCTTGTAAAACAGGCAGTAGCCCAGGCGTCCGCCCAGCACCACGCCCATCACGCCGAGAAACAGAATGTCTTCCACATCCTGTTTTCGCCAGGCTTGCGGGCCGCTCATGGATGCAAAAGGCGGATGATGCAGGCGCAAACGGCCCAGCCACACAAACAAGCCAAAGGCGGCCAGGTAGGTCAAACCATACCAATGAACGGCCAAGGGACCAAGTTGCAGCGCAACCGGATTTATTTCAGGATGAATCAGCATGGCTGGCATTGTCTCGCAAGCCGGGGGCAATTTAGACTCAAAAAGGGCTTAAAAGTAGACTTGCACGCGCAGCCCGGGTGCATGGCGACCAATGCGAGCACGTCAACCCACATCAGAAGATACCTCATGGACAGCAAACCCGTCGTCATGAATCCGCGCAGCGGAAACATCACCGAGGGCAAACCGCGTGCGCCCAACCGCTCCATGTACTATGCCATGGGCTACGAAGACCTGCTGGAGATAGAACGTCGCGCCATTCCCGGCCCGGGTTCCTGCGGCGGCATGTACACCGCCAACACCATGAGTTCAGCCTTTGAGGCACTGGGAATGTCGCTGCTGTACTCCAGATGCGGCTGGCACGCAAGTTGGCAAGGCATAGGCGCTGTGGGGCTGGGCGCTGCCAAAGACTTCGATCACGCGTGCAAGCAGGGTGTCCATGCCAGCGCGCATGTCCAGCCGGGCGCTGGCCAGGTACCAGGCGTCGATGCGCATCATGCCAGCACCTCGCGTAGCCAGGCGCTGCTGCGCGCAAGTTGGTCGATGGGCCAGTGGATGCTCGCTTGCAGGCTGGGTCGCCCTGGGGCGCTCACAGGGTGGTAGTGACCGGTGGCTTACCGAGAATGTGCGCTTCAATCTTTTCCAGATACGGCCTCAGGGCGTCAACACTTCGCGGCCTGTAGCCCTCGGCGGTCGCGCTTGGCTTGTGTCCCATCACTTGGGCAATGGCCCCGGCAGGTGCTCCGGCGGCCTCACCCAGCAGCGAAAACGAACGGCGTAGCCCGTGGATGGTCAAGCCCTCTATTCCGGCACTTTGCAGGGCCTTGGCATGATTTGAGCGGATGTCGCTGATACGGCCTGTTTCCCCGTTGATGCGCCGGGTGCTGGCGAACACCAACGCATTGATGCGCGGCAAGGTTGCCAGTTGTTGCGCCAGATACGGCGTCAGGGGAATGGTTCAGGTTTGCCCCACCTTGTCGGCAATGGTCAGCTTGCGCCACTGAAAATCAACGTGCACCCAGGTCAGCCCGGCCAATTCCTCTTTGCGTGCGCCGGTCAACACCAGGGCTTTCAGGTAGACGCTTGCTGTGCGGTTGTTCAGTTGCTCCACGGCCTGCCACCAGCCCGGCAGTTGCGCGGCCTCGATGCAGTCGGTGCGCTTGGTGTTGGGGGGGCAGGTTTTCCAGAATGGCAGGCGCTCTACCCGCGTCACGGTCAATCTGTTTGCGGTGTTCAGGCCGGGCAGCGCACCAACGCATGAAACCTCTGAACATCATCAGGGTGCGGGCGGCTTGGTGCCTGCCTGCCACGGCCTCGCGCTCAAACCAGATTTGCAATGCGTCCTCTGTCACGTCAACCAGCGCCAGCAGCTGCATCCTCTGCGGGGGTGCGGTGGACCAGCGCCCGGATAGCACAGTCCAGCTTTTTCCTATCACTTCTGCGCTCGTTTATCAAAAAATTTATGACTTATGCACAAAAACAGGCTAGATTTTTTGACCGGATGAAACGCCCAGATCATCTCCCACCCAAAGGCATGATTAACTTAAGTTATTGATTTAAATAAGTTTTATTTATTGCTTTATTTTTAGGCAAACCAAAGAGAGCCTTGATTTATAAGGCTTGGGGTCGGCTATTGACGAGCTATCAACAAAGTTATCCACAGAAACCCTGGATGAGTCAGAAAACCTCTGAAAATCAGGCACTTATGCGCCCTTCATAAGGTCGCTTCGGGTTTTCCGACCTGGCTGGCGAACACCCTCACGACGCAGCGCAGGCCCTGAACGGCGGCAAAGTTTCCCGCGGCCGATGCCGATTGCCGCAGGATCGACACGCCGGCGTCGCCACCCAAGGGTGCGTCGCCAGCATTGGGCGCCACCAGGAAGCCAGGTTAAAACCGGCCTTTGATCGCATTCATGTTGCTTGCCCCCGCCAAGACTCCCGCGCTACGGCGTCGGCCGCCCCGGGCCCTGTGCTCCATTGGCGCGCGCCGCGAGGTAGGCATACAGGTCCATGATGTGGGCGTTCACGCGGGGTTCGCCTTGCCACTCAGGCATGGTGAGCGCGCCCTGCTGACGCTGCATGACCCCTTCCACCAGGGCTTCCCGCTCGGCGCTGCCGCCGCCGGTCTGTGCGGCGGGAAGACTCCAGTCATAACGCATCAGCACCAGGCCGACAAACCGGCGCGGACCCATGTTGCGAACGATGGGTAACAGATCGGGAGCGGCCATGGTGCCAGTCGCAGGCGCCCCATGGCAGCCCGCGCACCGGTCCTGAAAGACACGCCAGCCGGTATAGACCGAACCGGGCGGCTGTGCAAGCCGGGCCAGCTCTTCGGCGGCCTGGGTGTTTTCCACCTCCAGGGCGCAGCCGCCCAGCAAAAAAACCGACGCAGCTACGGCGCCGGACCACAGGTTCATGGAAAGCTTTTTCATGGTCATCACCTTCTTCTTTCTTGCTGAAGCCATGGTTCATTTTGAAAGGATTAACTTCTCATGAATTGAGATTTCGCATTCATGCCGCAATGGCTCAGACCTAGCATGTTCCCAAGTCACATTTGAAGGTATGCACCATGAAACCCAAACAACTCCTGTTCCACGACGACGCCCGCGCAAAAATCCGCAGCGGCGTGGACGCGCTGGCCGAGGCCGTCAAGGTCACACTGGGGCCGCGCGGGCGCACCGTGATCCTGGAGCGCGACTTCGGTCCGCCGCAAATCGTGAATTCGGGGGTGCTGGTGGCCAAGTCGATCGAACTCGAAGACCGCTTCGAGAACATGGGCGCGCAATTGCTGCGCGAGGTGGCGGCGCGCACCAGTGAAATGGCGGGCGACGGCACCACCACCGCCACGGTGCTGGCCCACGGCATGATCCAGGAGGGCTTGCGCTACCTGGCCGGGGGCATGAACCCGATGGACCTCAAGCGCGGCATCGAACTGGCCGTTACCACCCTGGTGACCGAGCTCAAGAGCATGGCCAAGCCCTGCGCCACCTCGCAGGAAATCGCGCACGTGGCCGCCATCTCGGCCAACAATGACCGCTCGATTGGCGACCTGCTGGCCAGCGCCATCGACAAGGTGGGGCGCGAAGGCGCGATCTCGATCGAGGACGGCTCGGGCCTGGAGAGCGTGCTTGAAGTGGTGGAAGGCATGCAGTTTGACCGGGGCTTTCTGTCGCCCTACTTCATCAACAACGCCGAACGGCAAAGCGCCGTGCTGGAAGACGTGGCGATTTTGCTGTGCGAAGGCCGGCTGTCGTCGTTGAAAGAGCTGTTGCCCCTGCTCGAAGAAATCGTCAAGGCCGGACGCCCCCTGCTGGTGATCGCCGAGGACCTGGACAGCGACTCGCTGGCGGCGCTGGTCATCAACACCATCCGCGGCACCTTGCGTACCTGCGCCGTCAAGGCGCCCGGCTTTGGCGACCGGCGCAAGGCCATGGTGCAGGACATTGCGGTGCTGACCGGCGGCACGGTGGTGAGTGACGAGGTCGGGCTGACGCTGGCCAAGGTCACGCTGTCCGACCTGGGACGCGCCACCCGTGCCGAAATCACCAAAGACGCCACCACGCTCATCGGCGGCGCCGGCAACCCCCAGGCCATCAAGGACCGCATTGCCACCATCCGCAAGGAGCGCGAGCAGGCCAGCAGCGACTACGACCGCGAAAAGCTCGACGAACGCGCCGCCAAACTGTCTGGCGGTGTGGCGCTGATCAAGGTCGGCGCGGCCACCGAGACCGAACTGAAGGAGCGCAAGCTGCGGGTGGAAGACGCCCTGCACGCCACCCGCGCGGCGGTAGAAGAAGGCATTGTTCCGGGCGGCGGCGTGGCCCTGTTGCGGGCGCGCCGGGCCTTGGCCAAGCTGACCGGCAGCACGCTGGACGAGACCTCGGGCATTCGGCTGGTGGCGCGCGCGGTGGAAGAGCCCTTGCGCCGCATCGTGAGCAACGCGGGCGACGAGCCTTCGGTCATCCTGAACCGGGTGGACGAATCGTCTGATGCGGCCTTTGGCTACAACGCGGCCACGCGCACCTTTGGCGACCTGCTGCAGATGGGCGTGATCGACCCGGCCAAGGTGACGCGGCTGGCACTGCAAAACGCCGCCTCGATTGCCAGCCTGATCCTGACCACCGACTGCATGATTGCCACGGCGCCCGACAAATCCGAGCCGGGGCCGCAACTGCCGGAGGGCGGCATGGCCCCGATGTATTAACCCCAAACCACCCAGAGGACCATCATGGACAAGACCTGGATTTTGATTGCCAACAGCGAGCGGGCCCGCTGCTTCGAGCGGCAACCTGCAGACCATTCACTCACCGAACTGACCGACTTTGTCTTTCCACGCGCCAGCCTGGCCGGCCAGGCCGAGGGCGGTGACCTGACCGGCGCCGCCGGCAAAGGCCATGGCCGCACCGGGCACGCCGGCACCCAGTTCGAGCCCCAGACACAGGTCGAGGAAAAGGCACGCGCCAGCTTTGCCCGACAGTTGGCCGATTACCTCAACGACGCCGTCACAGGCAAACGCTGCGCTTCCGTGGTGTTGATCGCGAGCAGCAAGATGCTGGGTGACATCAAACCCCTGCTGAACCTGGCCGCCAACAATGCCTTGAAACGCAGCATCGCCAGCGACCTGACCCAGTTCACCGGTCTTGAACTGAAAAAGAGCGTCGATCACGCGCTGGCGCTGCCCTCGCAGTAAACCGCGCAGCCTTTGAGCCCAAGCTCCCAGGCCTGCAGCAGCACCAGCTCAAGTTCCTGCGGCCGCGTGCCTTGCGGCAAGCGCACGGTTTTGCTGATGGCGTTGTCCACGCAGGACTGCACCACCGACATCATGCGCAACTGCTCTTCGGCGCTGATGTCGGTCAGCGTGACCAGGGGCTCGGGCAAGGCCGCGTCGGCGCCGTGGAGTTGCCGATACAGGCGCACCGCCGCGTCTTCCACTTCAAAGCTGACGGGCTGGCCGTCGGCCCCGCGCACGCTGCGGCTGGCACGGGCAGCAAAAATGGGCTCGATGCCGCTGGACACCGCGTTGGCCAGCAGGCTGATGGCGCCGGCGGGGGCGACCGCCAACAGGTGGCTGTTGCGAATGCCGTGTTCGGCAATCGCGTCCTGCAGCGCATGCGACAGGCCCAGCACAAACGGACTGGCACCGTATTTGATTTTGTCGAACTCGGGAAAGGCGCACTTCTCCTTGGCGATCTCGATCGAGGTGCTGTAGGCGGTGTCGCGAATCGTGCCCATGAGGGCGCGGGTGAGGTCAAGACTTGCTTCCGAGCCGTAGCGCAGGCCCAGCATGGCCAGCATGTCGGCCAGGCCGGTCACGCCCAAGCCGATCCTGCGGCTGGCGCGCACCGTTTTTTCCTGCGCTTTGAGCGGCAGCAGGGAAATGTCGTGCACATCGTCCAGAAAGCGCGTGGCAATGCCGGCCACCGCTTTCAGGCCGACCCAGTCCACGTTGGGATGCGCGGCAAAGGGGTCCTGCACAAAGCGCGTCAGGTTGATGGAGCCCAGGTTGCAGCCGCCGTAAGGCGGCAGCGGCACTTCACCACAGGGGTTGGTGGTGGCTATGTGTTCGCTGTACCAGAGGTTGTTGTCGCGGTTGATGCGGTCGATGAACAGCACACCAGGCTCGGCGCAGGCCAATTGCGCGGCCAGCAGCTTGTCCCAAATGAGGCGGGCCGGAACGCGCCGGTGCACCAGGCAAAGCTGGGGCCCGGCGGTGCCGGACCAACTGCGCTCGCACACCTCGGCACCCACCGGGACGGGCTGCCGGCCCAGCGGAAAGACCAGCGGCCAGGGGTTGTCGGTTTCAACGGCACGCATGAAGTCGTCGCTAATGGCCACCGACAGGTTGAAGTGCGGCAGCACGCCGCCCGCCATTTTTGCGTCAATGAAGGCTTCGATGTCGGGGTGGTCACAGCGCAGCGTGGCCATCATGGCGCCGCGGCGCACGTTGTGCGACTCCAGCACCGTGTTGGCCGCTTCCCACACGTTCATGAACGAGACCGGGCCCGAGGCCACTCCCGCGCTGGCCACCGCCTGTGCGCCGGCCGGGCGCAAGGTGGAGAAGTCAACCCCCACCCCGCCACCGGCCTGCAGCGTCACCATGGCCTCGCGCAAGGCGTTGAAAATGCCCTGAATCGAGTCCTCCAGCGTGCCTGTCACAAAACAGTTGAAAAGCGTCGTGTGATGCGCCGTGCCGGCACCGGCCAGAATGCGCCCGCCCGGCAAAAACCGGAAGTCGTGCAGGATGGTGCGAAAGCGCTCGCGCCACTCGTCGCGGTGATGCGTCTCGGCCTTTGACACGGCCAGCGCCACGCGCTCCCAGCTGGCCTCAATGGAAGGCTCGGGCACCCGGCCGGGCTCATACCAGCAGTAGCGGGTGCGCCAGACATGGTCGGCAATGGGCTCAAGGATGTGGCTGGTCTGCATGATGCGCCTTCAGGATGAATCGTGTTTTCCAGCTTAACTTTCAGCGGCCGGAAGGTCTTGATAAATCGCATCACTGGCGCGTCAAGGCACCAGCACCGCCGCACCGTCGATCATGCCGGCCCGCAGCGCGGCGATGGCCTCATTGGCCTGCGCCAGCGAAAAGGGCGTGACGTGGGTGCTGACCGGATGACGCGCAATAAGCGAAAAGAAGGCCGCGCCATCCGCGCGGGTCAGGTTGGCCACCGAGCGCAGGCTGCGCTCGCCCCACAGCAGCGCGTAGGGAAACGAAGGGATGTCGCTCATGTGGATGCCCGCACACACCACCACGCCGCCCTTGCGGGTGGCGCGCAGCGCAGCGGGCACGAGGGCGCCCACCGGCGCAAAAATCAGTGCGGCATCCAGCGCCACATCAGGCCGCTCATCCGACGACCCCGCCCAGCAGGCACCCAATTGCCGGGCAAAGCGCTGGCTTTGCGTGTCACCCGGGCGGACAAACGCATAAACCTGCTGCCCCAGGGCCACGGCGATCTGGCAAATGATGTGGGCCGCCGCGCCAAAACCGTAGAGCCCCAGGCGCATCCCGCCCGTCACGCCGGACAGGTGGTAGGCGCGGTAGCCAATCAGGCCGGCGCACAGCAGGGGCGCGGCATGGAGGTCGTCGTAACGCTCGGGCAAGGCGAAACAGAAACGGGCGTCAGCCACCGCGTACTCGGCAAAACCGCCGTCGCGGTCGTAGCCGGTGAACACGGGGGTATCGCACAGGTTCTCGCGGCCACCGGCGCAGTAGCCGCAGTGGCCACAGCTGCCGCCGAGCCAGGGCACACCGACGCGGCTGCCGACCGGAAACCGGCTGGCCAGCGCACCCGTCGCCAGCACGCGCCCCACCACCTCATGGCCGGGCACGATGCCCGCGTGCCGTGCTGGCAAATCGCCGTCGACGATGTGCAGGTCGGTGCGACAGACGCCACAGGCCAACACCTGCAGCAGCAGCTCGTGCGGCTGCGGTTGCGGCTGCGGCAGATCGGCCATGACCAGCGGCTGGCCCGGCGCGGGCAGGATCATGGCCCGCATGGTCAGGTCCCTGCGGGCAAGTTCGCCCCGGTCGGCGCTGCGCCAGTGGCATCGATGCGCTTGAGGTCCGTGACCAGGGTGCGGATGGCGGCTTCATCGAGGGTTTCCTTTTCCAGCAACGCCCGCGCGCCGCGCTCCAGCACCGCCCGGTTGGCCTGCAAAATGGCGGTAGCCTGCGCAAAGCCGGCCATCACGATGGCGCGAATCGCGTCGTCGATGCATTGCTGGGTGTGCTCCGACACCAGACTGCCCTGGGGCAGCACGCCGGCCGGGATGTCCAGCATCTGCTGGCGCTTGGGCTCGAAAGCGACATAGCCCAGGTCCTCGGCCATGCCGTAGCGCGTCACCATGTCACGGGCCATGTCGGTGGCCTTGGCCAGGTCGTCGGCGGCACCGGTCGACAGCAGCTCGAACACCAGCTTTTCGGCGGCGCGCCCGCCCATCAGCACCGCAATTTTTTGCTCCAGCTCGGGCCGCGTCATCAGGTAGCGGTCCTCGGTGGGGCGCTGGATGGTGTAACCCAAAGCGCCAATGCCGCGCGGGATGATCGACACCTTGTGCACCGGGTCGGCGCCGGGCTGGGCCAGTGCCACCAGCGCGTGGCCCATCTCGTGAAAGGCCACGGCCTCGCGCTCCTTCGGGTTGAGGACCCGGTTTTTGCGCTCCAGCCCGGCCACGATGCGTTCCACCGCCGCCGTGAAGTCCGGCAGCGTGACCTGGTCGGCCTTGCGCCGGGTGGCCACCAGCGTGGCCTCGTTGACCAGGTTGGCCAGGTCGGCGCCGCTGAAGCCGGGCGTGAGCGCCGCCACGTCTTCGACGTTGAGCGCCGCATCGAGCCTGATTTTGCGCACGTGCACTTTGAGAATGTCGGTGCGGCCTTTTCTATCCGGACGGTCCACCAGCACCTGGCGGTCAAAGCGCCCGGCGCGCAACAGCGCGGGGTCGAGGATTTCGGGCCGGTTGGTGGCCGACAGAATGATCAGGCCCACGGACGAGTCAAAACCATCCATTTCCGACAGCAACTGGTTCAGCGTCTGCTCTTTTTCGTCGTGCCCGCCCAGGCCCGGAAAAGCGCCGCGCGCGCGCCCCAGCGCATCAAGCTCGTCAATGAAGATGATGGCCGGCGCCATTTTGCGCGCCTGCTCGAACAGGTCGCGCACCCGGGCCGCGCCCACGCCGACAAACATCTCGACAAACTCGCTGCCCGAGATCGAGAAAAAGGGCACACCGGCCTCACCCGCCACCGCCTTGGCCAGCAGCGTCTTGCCGGTGCCGGGCGGCCCCACCAGCAACACGCCCTTGGGAATGTGCGCGCCCAGGCGGCCGTATTCCTGCGGATGCTTGAGGAAGTCGACCACCTCTTCAAGCTCGTGGCGGGCCTCGTCGACACCGGCCACGTCGGCAAAGGTGACGCCGGTGTTGGTCTGCACATAAATCTTGGCGCGGCTCTTGCCGATCGACAAAAAGCCGCCCATGCCCTGCTTGTTGGCAAAACTGCGGAACAGGAAGAACCAGAGCCCGAAAAACACCAGCGAAGGCACGATCCACGAGGCCAGGTTTTTCAGCCAGGTGCTTTCCACCACGCGCGTGTAGGGCACCTGGTACTTGTCCAGGCGCGCCGCCAGGTCGGGCTCGACGCGTGCGGTCACCAGCACCGTCTTTTGCCCCTCAGCGACCTTGAGGCGGCCGGTCAGGGTGCGCTCGTTGACCACCACGTCGGCGATGCGCCCGTCGCTAAGCGCCTGCTCGAACGCGCTGTACGGCACCACTTCGGACTGGTTGGTGTTTTGCCAGAGGGCCTGCAGCCACAACAGCAGCAGGGACGCCAGCAGCCAATAGCCAAGGTTCCAGCTTTGTTTCTTGTCCAATTTTCGCCCTTCAATCGGCAGCCTTCAAAACCCCAAGATTACGCCGTCCAGTTGCGGCGCCAATGACAATTGTCAATCTGCGCCGGTGTGGGTACCCTAGCATGCTGAACCATGGCATGGGCAGCACGCCCTGCCGCCCAGCAGGAGTGATCATGAATCGACACAAAGTTATTCTGGCCTTGATCGCAGCCGCCCTGGTGGCGGCGGCCACCTCGGCCGCCTTCAATCTCTTCTCGACACCGACGCCTGACTCTCCCACCGGACTTCGGGACGGTTTCAGTTTGCAGTCATGGAGCTGAGTTGATGGACGCCAGAACATCCCAGCCGGTCACCATGCTCAAGCCGGTGGCCCGTTTCCTGACGGGTTTGCAAGCCGAAACCGACATTCCGCTGCGCCTGACACTGTGGAACGGCATGCAGCACGATCTGGGGCCGCAGCCCAAGGTCACGGTCCATCTTCCGAACCCAGCCGCGCTGCGGTATTTTGTGCCGCCCAGCCTGGACAACCTGGCCGAAGGCTATGTCAACGGCCACTTCGACGTGCTTGGGCAGGCGGCCGACATTGTGGAAGCCGCCACCAGCCTGGCCGCGCACGGGGTGCCCATGCGCGGCCGGTTTGGCCGCCTGTTCAGCGCCCTGGGCCATGACCGGGCCCAAGACGCGCGCGCCATCGCGCACCATTACGACGTCTCCAACGACTTCTACCGGCTCTGGCTCGACGAGGCCATGGTGTACTCCTGCGCCTACTTTCCGACCCGGACCGAATCGCTGGCGGCGGCGCAGAGCGCCAAGCTCGACCACATCCTGGGCAAGCTCATGCTCAAGCCGGACGAGCGCCTGCTCGACATCGGCTGCGGCTGGGGCGAGCTGGCGCTGCGCGCGGCGCAAAAATACGGTGCCCGGGTGGTCGGCGTCACGCTGTCCAAAAACCAGCACGCGCTGGCCTGCGAGCGCGTGGCACAGGCCGGGCTGGCCGACCAGGTCGAGATTCGCTTGCAGGACTACCGTGACATTGACCCGGGAGACGGCCAGTTTGACAAAATAACCTCGATCGGCATGTTCGAGCATGTGGGGCTGAACCACCTGGAAGCCTATTTCGCCCGGATCAACGCCTTGCTGAAGGACGGTGGCCTGGTGCTGAACCACGGCATCACCTCCACCGACCCGGGCAGTGGCGCCGCGCCGCTGGGGGCGGCGAGCTTCATCGAGAAATATGTTTTCCCGAACGGCGAGTTGCCGCACATCAGCCTGGTGCTCAAGGACATGCAGAGCGCCGGGCTGGAGGCGCTCGATGTGGAATGCCTGCGCCGCCATTACGCGCGCACGCTGGCCTGCTGGTCGGACAATTATGAGCGCCAGCAGGAGGCCATTCGTACCCAGGTGAGCGAAACCACCTACCGCGTCTGGCGCATTTACCTCGCGGGCTGCGCCCATGCGTTTGCGCAGAACTGGGTGTCGATCTACCAGGTGCTGGCCTGCAAGCCCGGCAGCAGTGAAGCGCTCAACCCAACCCCCTGGTCACGCGCCTACATGTACGCCTGAGCATCG
>JALNWC010000016.1 GCA_023231075.1 Rhodoferax sp. | reverse complement strand
GAAACGCGCCATCTCCAGCGAGTCGCTGACCAGGCCGCCGGTTTCCTCGGCCAGGTCCTGCAGGTCGGGGTGGACGTAGTAATGCGACACCATGACCGCATTTTTTTCCTTGAGCAAGTGGCGGATCTTGTCTTTCAGGGCCGCGCGCTCTGACCGGCCGGGCTCTTGCGGCACCCGCGCCCAGGCGTGTTTGGTGGCGCAGACCGCGCCACCGGTCTCGGCTTGCGGCTGCTCGTAGTCAACTTCTTTCATGGCCAGGTTCATGTTGCCTCCTGAGGCTCAAAAATCAAGGTGGACCTGTGCGGTTGATAGCGGTTCCGTGGCAAATCGCATCGAAAAATCAACCGCCTGGATGTCTTTGGTCAAGGTGCCGATTGAAATACGGTCGACGCCAGTGGACGCAATGGCGCGCACCGACGACAGATTGACCCCGCCCGACACCTCCAGAATCGCGCGCCCGGCATTGAGCTGCACCGCCTCGTTCAGCCGGGACAGCCCCATGTTGTCAAGCAAGACCATGCCAACGCCCGCATCCAGCGCCTCGCTGAGCTGCGCCAGGGTTTCGATCTCGATCTCGACAAAGCGGGCCTGCGGTGCCACCAGGGCGACTTTGTGCAACACGGCGCTCACGCCACCGGCGGCGGCAATGTGGTTTTCCTTGATCAGCACCGCGTCGTACAAGCCCAGGCGATGGTTGACGCCCCCTCCTGTCAGCACCGCGTATTTTTGCGCCAGGCGCAAGCCGGGCAGCGTCTTGCGGGTGTCGACAATATCGGCACGGACGCCGGGGACATCACGAATGGCTTCGACATACTCACGGGTTTTGGTGGCCACCGCACTCATGAGCTGCAAAAAATTCAGCGCAGTGCGCTCAGCCGTCAGCAGGGCACGCGCCTGGCCATGAATTTCAAGTACCACCTGATCGGCATGGCAGCGATGGCCCTCGGCAACATGCCAGGTCAGCGCCACCTCGGGGTCCAGCTGGCGCAAGGCGGCCTCGGCCCAGGGTTGACCGCAGATCACGGCGCTTTCACGCACCAGCACGCGGGCACGGGCGCGCAGTTTGGGGTCCACCAGGCCAGCGGTCAGGTCGCCGTCGCCCACGTCTTCCTGTAAGGCTCGGGCCACATCGGCATGCGCCAACTCGGCCACGAAGGCCGGAGAAAAATCAGAATGTGCAGTCATGTCAAGATTTCCCGTTTGAATTCGCCGTTTCAGGCGACCGCATCAAGCTGCTCGGCGGTCGGCTCGCGTCCCATCAGGTCGGCCACCGCCTGCTGCGGCGTCATCAGGCCATCGAGCAAGGCTACCACCGCCTGGGCAATCGGCATGTCCACGCCCAGATGCGTGGCGCGCTGCACCACGGTGCGGGCACTGTACACGCCTTCAGCCACGTGGCCCAGCTTGGCGGTGGCTTGCGCCAGCGTCCGGCCCTGCGCCAGTGCCAGCCCCACCTGCCGGTTGCGCGACAGGTCGCCGGTGGCGGTCAGCACCAAGTCACCCAAACCGCTCAAGCCCATGAACGTGGTGGCACTGGCACCCAGTGCCAGTCCGAGCCGGGTCATCTCGGCCAGGCCCCGGGTGATCAGGGCGGCCCGCGCGTTGAGCCCCAACCCCAGACCATCACACAGCCCGGTGGCAATGGCCAGCACGTTCTTGACGGCACCACCCACTTCGACGCCCACGATATCGTCATTCGCATAAACCCGCAATGTGGCGCTGTGAAAGGCTTCGACCAGGGCCTGACGCACCGACTCGTGGGCACTGGCAGCCACCAGTGCGGTGGGTTGGCCCCGCGCCACCTCCAGCGCAAAGCTGGGGCCACTGAGCACACCGGCTTGCAGGCCGGGCGCTACCTGGGCCTGGATTTCATGGCCCAGCAGACCCGCATGACCCGCGACCGGGGCTTCAAACCCTTTGCAGACCCAGGCCACCGGTGCCACGCAGGGCGCCAACACCGTCAACATGGGCCGCAAGGCAGCCATCGGGGTGGCCACCAGCACCAGATCGGCGTCGGCTGCCAAGGCGTCCAGCTCCGCCACAGGTGCAGCACTGAAAGCCAGTGCCGCTGGCAAGCGCACGCCCGGCAGATAACGCGCGTTTTCGTGCTGTGCCTGCAACGCCGCCAACTGCGCGGCGTCACGCGCCCACAGCGTCACCGCATGGCTTGCAGGCTGGCTGGCAGCACTTGCGGCAAGTGCCGTACCCCAGGCGCCAGCGCCTAGAACGATGATTTTCATCGGGGCTCAGACCGTTGCCAAGGCAGCAAGCACATGCGATTCAATCAAAATCACTGTGTCGGGGTGGCTTCGGCTTGCGCCGCTTGCGCGCTCTGCTGCTGCTCGTACATGGCCTGGAAGTTGATTTCTGACAGGTGCACGGGCGGGAAGCCGCCGCGCTGAATCAGATCAGCCACGTTGCCGCGCAGGTAGGGGTAAACGATTTGCGGGCAGGCAATGCCCATGATCGGGCCCATTTGCTCCGGTGGCAGGTTGCGGATCTCGAAAATGCCGGCTTGCGTGGCTTCCACCAAAAACACGGTCTTGTCCTTGATCTTGGTCTGCACGGTGGCGGTCACCATCACCTCAACAACGCCGTCAGCCACCGGGGACGCATTGACACCCAGCTGAATATCGACGGTGGGCTGCTCCTGCTCCAGCAAGATGGCAGGTGAATTGGGTTGCTCCAGCGAAGCCTCTTTGAGATAGACGCGTTGAATTTGAAAAATGGGGTCTTGGGTTTCAGCCATTGGAGTCTTTCAGTTAAAAATGCAGTTTCGCGCCCATGGCGCGGAAAAAAATGCGGGGTGAATTATCTCAGGCAGCCTGCAACAGCGGCATCAAACCGCCCTTGGCGTCCAGCGCCACCAGGTCATCGCAGCCGCCCACATGGGTGCTGCCAATGAAAATTTGCGGCACGGTGCGCCGCCCGGTGCTGGCCATCATCTGGTCACGCTCGGCGGGCAGCAGGTCAATGCGGATTTCTTCAATCTGCTCGACGCCACGGGCCTTGAGCAATTGCTTGGCACGAATGCAATAGGGGCAAACGGCGGTGGTGTACATCTTGACGGTTTGCATGCTCGGCTCCGGTATTCAGGCTTTTTCCACCGGCAGGTTGGCCGAGCGCCAGGCGCCCAGGCCGCCCGCCAGCGACTGCACATTCTCAAAACCCAGCTTTTTGGCAATGCCCACGGCCCGGCTACTGCGCGCGCCCGACTGGCACACCAGAATCAGGGGCAGGGCCTTGTTTTTGACCGTCGACGCCAGCTTGTCTTCCAATTGACCCATCGGGATGTTTTTGGCACCGATCGGGTGCCCCGCAGCAAATTCCTTGGGTTCGCAAATGTCGATCAGCACGGCCTTTTCACGGTTGATCAGTTGCACCGCGCCGTCAGGCGTCAGCGCGCCCTGCCCGACGCCTTTGATCATGGGCATCATCAGCATGAGGCCGGCTGACAGGGCGACGGCAATCAGCATCCAGTTATCAAGAATAAATTTCACGGGTAATTTCCTAGGTGAGGGACTTGCATCAAGCTGGGTATTTTAGAATGCAGCCGTGGGGGTTGCCGTCCGAAGGAAACAGTAATTTTTGCGGCCGCAAGGAACCCTGCCAGGGTTCATCACTCCCATCGGGTCATATTTAACCGCTCACAGGGCATGGAAACACAATGGGTCACAAATTAAAAGTCGCTGGCTGGATCTCGGTTGGCGTGGTCGCGGGCGCACTGACCACCGTCTCTTTGCAGACGATGGCGCGGGGCGCGCTGGCCCCCTTGCCACTCGAAGAACTGCAGCAATTGGCAGCCGTGTTTGGCATGATCAAGACCAATTATGTGGAGCCGGTCGATGAAAAGAAGCTCATCACCGATGCCATCGCCGGTATGGTGGCCGGACTGGACCCGCACTCGGTTTATCTCGACAAGAAAGCCCTGAGGGACTTCAACGAAGGCACGACCGGCAAGTTTGTCGGCGTCGGCATTGAAATATCGCAGGAAGACGGCCTCATCAAGGTGGTGTCGCCCATTGAAGACTCGCCCGCCGACCGCGCCGGGCTCAAGCCCAATGACCTGATCGTCAAGATTGATGACACCCCGGTCAAGGGCATGACGCTCAACGAGGGCGTCAAGCACATGCGCGGCGAGCCCAACACCAAAGTGGTCCTGAGCATCTTCCGCAAGGACGAAAACCGCACGTTCTCGGTCACCATCACACGCGAGGAAATCAAGACCCAAAGCGTCAAGGCCAAGCTGATCGAGCCCGGTTATGCCTGGGTGCGCATCAGCCAGTTCCAGGAACGCACCGTCGCCGATTTTGCGCGCAAGGTCGAGGACATCTACAAACAGGAGCCCAAACTCAAGGGTCTGGTGCTGGACTTGCGCAACGATCCGGGGGGTTATCTGGATGCCGCCGTGGCCATTTCGGCGGCCTTCCTGCCCGAGAACGTGGTCGTGGTGTCGGCCAATGGCCAGCTTGCCGACAGCAAGTTCACCTACAAGGCCTCGCCGCGCTATTACCAGCGCCGCGGCGGTGCCGATCCTTTGAGACATCTGGAGGAAGTCACGCGCGGTGCGCTCAAGACCGTGCCGCTGGTGGTGCTGGTCAACGAAGGTTCGGCCTCGGCCAGCGAGATCGTGGCCGGCGCCCTGCAGGACCACCAACGCGCCAAGCTGCTCGGCAACCAGACTTTTGGCAAGGGTTCGGTGCAAACCGCGGTCTGTCTGGAGCCGGAGTTCCGCATGGACAACTGCCCCACCGCCGCTCTCAAGCTCACCACCAGCCGCTATTACACGCCCAGCGGCAAGTCGATCCAGGCCAAGGGCATTGTGCCCGACGTCATGGTCGATGAAAGCGCTGACGGCAACCTGTTTGCCGCGTTGCGCACCCGCGAGGCCGACCTCGAAAAACACCTGAGCAATGGCCAGGGCGAAGAGGTCAAGGACGCCGCGCGTGAAAAGGCCCGCGAAGACGCCCGCATCAAACTCGAAGAAGAAATGAAAAAGCCGGCCTCCGAGCGTCGACTCCCCGAGTTGGGTTCGGCCAAGGACTTCCCCCTGACCCAGGCCGTGAACCAACTCAAGGGCCTGCCTGTGATGGTCAGCAAGACACTGGTCGAGCGGCCCGAGGCCGAAAAAGAAAACTGAAATCACCCATGACCGATGACGAGTTGCTGCGCTATTCGCGCCACATCCTGCTCAATGAGGTCGGGATCGAAGGCCAGGAGCGCATCCTGGCAGCGCGCGTGCTCATCATTGGCGCCGGTGGCCTGGGTTGCCCCGTGGCGCTGTACCTGGGCTCGGCCGGCGTCGGCCATATCACCATCGTGGACCACGACACGGTCGACCTGACCAACCTGCAGCGTCAGGTGGCGCACACGGTGGACCGTGTCGGCAGCCCCAAGGTGCAATCCCTCCGGGCGGCCATTGCCCAGATCAACCCGGGGGTGCAAGTGACTGCGGTGCAGCAGCGCGCCGACGCCGCCCTCCTGAACCAACGGGTGGCGCAAGCGGACGTGGTGCTGGATTGCTGTGATAACTTTGCCACCCGACACGCCATCAACGCCGCCTGCGTGGCGCACAAAAAACCCCTGGTCTCGGGTGCGGCCATCCGTTTTGACGGCCAGCTTGGTGTGTATGACGCACGTGACGACCAGTCGCCTTGTTACGCCTGTGTGTTCCCGCCGGAGGCCACTTTTGAAGAAACCCGCTGCGCCACCCTGGGTGTTTTTGCCCCGTTGGTGGGCATCATTGGCACGATGCAGGCCGCCGAGGCACTCAAGCTGATCAGTGGTGCCGGTCGGCCCCTGACCGGCAGGCTGTTGATGCTGGACGGCCGCGCCATGGAATTTACCGAACTACGCATCGGGCGCCATGCCGCCTGCCCGGTGTGTGGCAGTCCGGCACCCGAACCCGCAGGCCTGAACGCCTAACGCACAGGCCGACAAGGCCCTTGGCGCTTGCGAAAATCCCGCGGCAACTCGGCCGCCGGGTCGGCAAACAGCCCCAAGCCGGCCGCTCTGGCCGAAGCCTCCTGCACCGCATAAGGCCCCAGGCTGCCGCGCCAGCGGCTCGACCAGGCATGGCCGGCACCGACCAAAGCGGCCCCCACATCGCGCCCATCGACCTGCAGCCGGGCCAGGTCGCGGCCATACGTGTCCTGAAAATTCACGTTCACCTGCACCGGCTTGTGGGCCACCAGGGCTTGCAGTGCCGTGCGCGCCGCCACACCCCCCGGCTGGCACAACTCGGGCGCATCCAGCCCCAGCAGGCGCACCTTGCGCGGCGCCACGCCGCGCCCGGCCTTGATCCACAGGGTGTCGCCATCAGACACGCGGCTGACCTCACCCAGCCACACCCTGGCCTGCACGCAGGCGGGCAACAACAAACAGACACAAAGAATTTTTTGCCACATGGGAAAACCTCAGGCGCTCACGATCCAGCCTTCCAGCGGATCCATGTGGGCTGGCAAGCCGTAGCGCGCGTCGCCCGCGTCATGGCGCGTTTGCGCCCAGGCCGCCTGCATCAGGCACAGCACCGCGTCGAGCGCGTCACCACGGGCATCGTCGGCCAGCGTGTCGCGCTGCGCGTGGCTCAGCTTGAGGCGCAAGCCCAGCCGGGTATTGCCCTGCTCCAGCGCGGTGATGAGGTCCTTGCGGGCAATCAGGCGCTCGGGCGTCTGCCGCGCCTTGTCATCGGCCTTGTAACTGCGCGGACCCAACACCTCGCGCGCCAACAAACCGGGGTAGCCCTCAAGCGCGATTTTCAAGGGCTCGCCACCCGCGTGCAGGCCGGGCAACGTGGCCCCCGCCTGCAGCAGCAAGGGCACGCCCGCATGCAACATGAAGGCCACGGGGGGGTTGACCCATTTCATGCTGGGACTCGACCCGGCAGGAACATCCGTGGCACGGTGCGCCAACTTGCCGCCCACCGGTCGCGCGTTGCAAAAAGCAGCGAAATCCTGGCGAATCTGGTCGCGGCTCAACGCGCAGAAATGCGCCATGCAGCCCGCCCAATCGGTCGGCCAACCCAGCGTTTGCACCAATTCACGCGGCAGTCCAAAGGGCCAATCGAAGGCACCGACCCAGCTTGGGTTTTGGTCGAGCCAGTCGCCAAAAGCCGACAGCGATGCCAAATGCACCAGCCGGGCGAGCCGCACGCGCCCGGAGTGCAGCTCGCCGATCGCCAAAACAATGGTTTTTCTGGGTGTCGGTGCGCTGGAAAAATCACACCCCAGCAGAACGCTGTCCGGCACAAATCAAACGCGACCGATGATGGACGCGGTGGCCATCAGCTCTTCGAGCAGGGCCATGGAAACATCACCCGAGGCGGAATAGGGGTCGAGTTCGGGCATTTCCGCATACTTGAGCAAAATGGCCGCGTTGATGCGGTTCATGTTGACCTCACCCATGGTCCAACCGGAAAAGCGGCGCTCGGAGATCTCTTCATATTGCAGCAGCACCACATCCTTGTGGCGCGGGTCACGCTGGATGTGTCCATACAGTTGGTTGATCGCCATGCGGCCGCCTTCCAGGGCCTGCAAAAAGATACCGCCGCCATAACACAAGACGCCCGTCACCCCGGTGCCGGGGTTGTGGTCACGCGACTGGTGCAGGATGGATTCAATGGCGTCGGAACTGGTGTCCAAGGCGCGGCTGGCGTACAACAAACGAACCAACATGCTTAACCTTTCCGGGGAATCAAGGACAAAAATTCGCGACGCAAGTTGGCGTCTTTCAGGAAGCTGCCGCGCATCACCGAGTTGATCATTTTGCTGTCGACGTCCTTGACACCACGCCAGCCCATGCAAAAGTGGGTGGCTTCCATCACGATGGCCAGACCATCGGGCTGGGTTTTTTGCTGGATCAGGTCCGCCAGCTGCACCACCGCTTCTTCCTGGATTTGCGGGCGGCCCATGATCCATTCGGCCAGTCGGGCGTACTTGGACAAGCCGATCACATTGGTGTGTTCGTTGGGCAGCACACCGATCCAGATCTTGCCCATGATCGGGCAAAAATGGTGGCTGCAGGCGCTGCGCACCGTGATCGGGCCCACGATCATCAGCTCGTTGAGGTGCTCGGCATTGGGGAATTCGGTGATGCTCGGCGCCTTGACATAACGGCCCTGAAATACCTCCTTGAGGTACATCTTGGCCACGCGGCGCGCCGTCTTGTCGGTGTTATGGTCATGCTCGGCGTCAATCACCAGACTGTCCAGAACACCTCTCATCTTGGCTTCCACTTCGTCCATCAACAGTTCAAGTTCGCCCGGTTCAATGAAATCGGCAATATTGTCATTGGCATGAAACCGTTTGCGCGCCGCCAGCACGCGCTCGCGGATCTTGACGGAAACCGGTGTACCTTCTTCGACGGGAACTGGATTCATGGGTTTGACGAAATGTAAGTGAGCAACAAGCAATGTTAGCAGTCTTTTTCCAACAAGGTTATTCAACTCTATAGCCTATTTTCATTGGTCCAATAGCTATTTATTCAATAGCGTTTTCCAGTCACAAACAGCAACGCGCGCATGCCGATATAAGCGACCCAGTCCAGTACGCGCTGGATAAAGGGGCGATGGGCATACGCCGTCGAATCGACCCGCGTGCCCGCCTCCTGCATGGCGTGCTCCAGGCGCGCCTGCAAATTCTGCGCAAACGCCACATCGTCGACCACCACATTGGCCTCGCGTGCCAGCAGCAAGCTCAAGGGATCGAGATTGGACGAGCCCACGGTGGCCCAATGGCCATCGATGACCGCCACCTTGGCATGCAAAAAACTCAGCTGGTATTCGGTGATCTCGACGCCAGCGGCCAGCAGGTCACCATAGACCACGCGTGCCGCATGGTACTGCATGAAATACTCATAACGCCCCTGCAACAACAAGCGCACCCGCACGCCGCGCTGCGCGGCATGCACCAAACCCTTGCGGATTTTTCGGCCCGGCAGAAAGTAGGCATTGGCAATGATGATGTCGTGCTGTGCCTCACCAATGGCCTGGCGGTAAGCCCGCTCGATGCGGGTGCGATGCCGCACGTTGTCGCGCAGGATCAGGTCGGCGCGGGTTTGAGCCACAGCGCCTGCAGCCCTGTTGACACCGGCCTGATCCGGTTTGTCCGGATCAAACTTGCGTGCTTCCAGCAGTGCCCGCCAGGCCGCCGTGAGGTCGCCCTGGCGCACAATGCGCGTGGCTTGCAAACGCCACCAGAACTGCAGCGTGGCGGCGTGCGCAGACTCTACCAATGGCCCGGTCACCCGCACCGCAAAGTCAAATCGGGGGGCCGCCAGGGCCCCGTGATTGGGGTCATGAAAATCGTCCAGCACATTGATGCCGCCACAGAAAGCCACGCGCCCGTCGACCACACACAGCTTGCGATGCAGACGCCGCCAGCGGCTGGGCAGCAACAAGCCGGTGCGCCCCAGGGGCGAAAAAATACGCCAGGCCACGCCCGCTGCCGCAAAGCGCCTCACCCACTCCAGGCTCAAGCCATCGGTGCCGGCACCATCCATCACCACAAACACCTTGACACCGCGCTGCGCGGCACGCTCCAGTGCTTGCGCCACCAGGGCACCGGTGGCCTCCACGCTGAAGATATAGGTCTCCAGGCGCACCTCGTGAACGCTGCGATCGATTGCCTGCACCAGCGCCGGAAAAAATTCCTGCGACCCCTGCAACAAATCCACCTGATGACCGGGTGTGAACATGGGGCGGATCAAACCACGGGCAGCGCAAATTCTGCGATCAGGGGCAAATGGTCGGACATGCGCCACCAGACACGCCCACGTGGCACCAGCAAACCCACTGGTTTGAGACCACGGGCAAACACATAATCCAGCTGCGCCAATGGCAAACGCGCCGGATAAGTGGGTTGCCGCGCATCCCAGGTATGTAAACCGGTCTGCGCCAGCGCCAGCCGCACCGTTTTGCCCCAGTCATTGAAGTCACCCGCCACCAGCAACGGGGCCGAAGCCGGGATTTCACGCTCAATAAAACGCTGCAACTGCACCACCTGGCGCACCCGGCTGGCCTTGACCAGCCCCAGATGCACCACCAGCACATGAACGTTCTGGCCGTGCACGTCAAGCGACACATGCAGCAAGCCCCGCTGCTCCAGGCGGTGGTCCGACATGTCTTCATGCTGATGGGACAGCACCGGCCAACGCGACAGCAAGGCATTGCCATGCTCGCCATGGCTTGTGACGGCATTGGTGCGATACACGGCTTCGTAGCCCTGGGGGGCCAAAAACTCCGCCTGTGCGAGTTCGGGCCAGTGCGGAAAGCGCTTGGCCTCAAGCCGGTTGTTGTGACGCACTTCCTGCAGGCAGACCAAGTCGGCATCCAGCGATTCCACCGCCAACCCCAGGTTGTGGATCTCCAGGCGACGCGCCGGCCCGAGGCCTTGCACGCCTTTGTGAATGTTGTAGGTCGCAACCCGGATGAGGTTCATGGGTGCCTGCCGGTGAATGCCAGTCTGGGCAACAGCAAACAGGCTTCGGCATTCGAGGGCGAATAACAGGCTGCTGCTGCGTCGCGCCAGGGCAGCCACCGGTACGCGGTGTGCTCGCGCGGGTTCAGGCGCACCGGCGTGCCCGCAGGCACCTGCAGGGCAAACAAATGTTCGGTGTTGTGCGTCACACCCGGCGCATAGCGATGGCGCCAGCGCGGGTAAATTTCATAAATATTTTCAAGATCCCAGTCCTGCAACGGGTCTGCCAGGCGCGAACCCGGGCGGCAGTCGATGCCGGTCTCTTCCATCACCTCGCGCCGAGCGGTTTCTGAAAATGACTCGTCCAGCCGGTCTTTGCTGCCGGTGACCGATTGCCAAAAATCAGCGGCATCGGCGCGTTTGATCAACAGCACCTCCAGCGCCGGGGTGTGAATGACGACCAGCACCGACTGCGGAATTTTGAAGGCTTGAGAAGTTGCAGTCACAGGCAAACCAGCACAGGTAAAAAGGGCTCCAACAAAAAAGGCGCCAACTTGGCGCCCTTTCATTTTGCATCAAACCCGGATCAGCAAACTCAAGAGGCTTTGGCCGCCTCGGGCGTACGCAGACGAATGTGCAACTCGCGCAACTGTTTTTCATCGACCGGACTCGGCGCTTGTGTCAGCAGGCACTGGGCGCGCTGGGTTTTGGGGAAGGCGATGACGTCACGAATCGACTCGGCGCCAGTCATCAGGGTCACGATACGGTCCAGGCCAAAGGCCAGGCCACCGTGCGGCGGCGCGCCGTACTGCAGCGCATCGAGCAGGAAGCCGAACTTTTGCTGCGCCTCTTCGGGCGTGATCTTGAGCGCATCGAACACTTTTTTCTGCACCTCGGCACGGTGGATACGCACCGATCCGCCGCCCATTTCCCAGCCGTTGAGCACCATGTCGTAGCCCTTGGAAATGCACTTCTCGGGCGCCGTCACCATGTAGTCTTCGTGGCCATCCTTGGGCGCGGTAAAGGGGTGGTGCACCGCCATCCAGCGGTTGGACTCTTCGTCATGCTCGAACATCGGGAAGTCCACCACCCACAGCGGGGCCCAGTGGTCTTCGAACAGGCCGTTTTTCTTGCCGAAGGCGCTGTGACCAATCTTGATGCGCAAGGCGCCAATCGCGTCATTGACGATTTTTTCCTTGTCGGCGCCAAAAAACAGCAGGTCGCCATTTTTGGCGCCGGTGCGCTTCAGGATTTCAGCCAGCGCCGCGTCGTGCAGATTCTTGACCACCGGGCTTTGCAGGCCCTCACGGCCCTTGGTCACGTCATTGACCTTGATCCAGGCCAGCCCCTTGGCGCCGTAAATCTTGACGAATTCGCCGTAGTTGTCAATCTCGCTACGGGTGATCTCGGCGCCACCCGGCACACACAGCGCCACCACGCGGCCCCCCTTGGTGGTGGCAGGCGTGGAAAACACCTTGAAGTCCACATCGGCCATGACGTCGGTGAGTTCGGTGAATTCGAGCTTGACGCGCAGGTCGGGCTTGTCCGAGCCATAAAGGCGCGCGGCCTCCTGGTAAGTCATGACCGGGAACTCGCCCAGGTCCACCCCGAGCGTGTTCTGGAACACGGTCTTGATCATGCCCTGGAACATGGCACGAATGTCTTCCTCGTCCATGAACGAGGTTTCAATATCGATCTGGGTGAATTCGGGCTGACGGTCTGCGCGCAAGTCTTCGTCGCGAAAGCATTTGGTGATCTGGTAGTAGCGGTCAAAGCCGGCCACCATCAGCAGCTGCTTGAACAACTGCGGGCTTTGCGGCAAGGCAAAAAAGTGGCCTTCATGGACGCGGCTGGGCACCAGGTAGTCGCGCGCGCCCTCGGGCGTGCTCTTGGTGAGCATGGGCGTTTCAATGTCGACAAAGCCATTGGCGTCGAGGAACTTGCGCACTTCCATGCTCACGCGGTAGCGCAGCATGAGGTTGTTTTGCATGTAAGGGCGACGCAGATCGAGCACCCGGTGCGTCAGGCGCGTGGTTTCGCTGAGGTTTTCTTCGTCGAGCTGGAACGGCGGGGTGACTGAAGGGTTGAGCACCTTGAGCTCGTGGCACAGCACCTCGATCTTGCCGCTTTTGAGGTTGGCGTTGACGGTGCCGTCCGGGCGCGCACGCACCAGACCCTTGACCTGGATGCAAAACTCGTTGCGCAGGTCTTCGGCCACACCGAACATGTCGGCGCGGTCGGGGTCGCAGACCACCTGCACATAGCCTTCGCGGTCGCGCACATCGACAAAAATCACCCCCCCGTGGTCACGCCGGCGGTTGACCCAACCACACAGGGTCACGGCTTCACCCATCAGGGCCTCGGTGACCAATCCACAATAATGAGAGCGCATCGCCATAAAACTGCTTTCTAAGGCCACCTGAAAAAAGTGGCGGGTTGTCAAAAAATTACTTGGGTAAAAGATCCGGAGCGGTCGGAGGCACCGACCCCATCGAAATGACATAGGTCAGCGCTTCGTCCACGCTCATGCCGAGTTCAATCACATCACTGCGCGGCACAATCAGAAAAAAACCGCTGGTGGGGTTGGGTGTGGTGGGAACATACAGGCTGACGAAATCCGGGCCGAGGTGCTGCGCCACTTCGCCAGCGGGCGTGCCGGTCTGAAAAGCGATGGTCCAGACGCCCTGGCGCGGGTACTGCACCAGCAAGGCGGTGCGAAAGGCATTGCCATTGCTGGAAAACAGCGTGTCAGAGACTTTCTTGACACTGTTGTAAATGGTCTTGAAGACCGGGATATTGGTCTGCAACCGATGCAACTGGACCAGCCACCAGCGCCCTGCCACATTGGTCACCAGTGCGCCGGTGAGCAACAGCCCGCCAAAAACCAGGATCACCCCCAGCCCCGGAATATGCTTGAAGTACTCCAGGGTCGTCAGCAAAGATTCTGGAAGCATGGCCTGCAACACCGTCAGCAAGCCAACAAAAATACCATCCAGCAAGTCCATCAACCACAACAGCACGGCAAAGGTGATGGCCGTGGGCAACCAGACCAACAGACCCGTTAACAGGTATTTTTTAAACGGCACAGAAACTTTCAAATGAGTGAGTCTTAACTGTGGCAGGCGCAAGCACCGCCACAGGCCGTGGCGGCGGGTGCAGCCTCGGTTTTTGCCGGGGCGCTCACGCTGTTCGCCGCTTCAGAAGTAGCCGGCGCGGCGTCCGCAGCCGGTGCGACGGCCGAGGCCGCACCGCTGCCGCCCTTGAAGTCAGTGGCGTACCAACCCGAGCCCTTGAGCTGAAAACCAGCCGCCGTGAGCTGCTTGGCAAAGCTGGACCGACCGCAAGTGGGGCACTCGGTCAGAATGGGGTCGGACATTTTCTGCAAGACGTCCTGGGCAAAGCCGCAGGCGTTGCATTTGTAGGCATAAATGGGCATGGTAAACGGACCTGTATGAGGGAGTCGCAAAGCCGCTGATTATAAAGTCGCTCCAAAAACCCGGAGACATGGACCGATCCAGGCTAAAAAACCCGTACCCGAACCAGAATTTGCATCACGATCAAGCCCAGCACAAAGCCGATCGCGCCATAGACCAGGGACTGCAGCAGCTTGTTGGTGCGGCGTTGTTCGAGCAGCAAGGCACGCAATTCCTTGGCACTGCCATCGGCCGATGGTTGTTTGAGGAAATCAAACAACAGGCGCGGCAGCTCAGGCAACATCTTGGCGTAACGCGGTGCCTCGTTGCGCAACTCGTCGAACAGCTTCTTGGGCCCGACTTGCTCCATCATCCATTTTTCAAGAAAGGGTTTGGCGGTGTGCCACAAGTCCAGCTCAGGATCGAGTTGGCGTCCCAGGCCTTCAATATTGAGCAGCGTCTTTTGCAACAAGACCAGTTGCGGTTGAATCTCGACCTGAAAACGGCGCGAGGTCTGGAACAGGCGCATCAGGATCATGCCCAGCGAGATTTCCTTGAGCGGCCGGTCGAAATAGGGCTCGCACACCGCGCGCACGGCGGCTTCAAGCTCCTCGACCCGCGTGGTGATCGGCACCCAGCCCGATTCGATGTGCAATTCGGCCACGCGCTTGTAGTCACGGCGGAAAAAGGCGATGAAGTTTTGCGCCAGATATTCCTTGTCGCCTTCGGTCAAGGTGCCCACGATACCAAAGTCAAGCGAAATGTAACGCCCAAAGGTGGCCGGATCCAGGCTTACCTGGATGTTGCCCGGGTGCATGTCGGCATGAAAAAAACCATCGCGAAAAACCTGGGTGAAGAAGATGGTGACACCGTCGCGCGCCAGCTTCGGAATGTCGACCCCGGCCTCGCGCAAGCGCGCCACCTGGTTGATCGGCGCGCCCTTCATGCGCTCCATCACGATCACCTCGGGCATGCAGTAATCCCAATACATCTCGGGAATCAGGACCAGGTTCAGGTCGGCCATGTTGCGGCGCAGTTGGGCCGCACTTGAGGCCTCGCGCACCAGATCCAGTTCGTCATGCAGGTATTTGTCAAACTCGGCCACCACCTCGCGCGGCTTGAGTCGCTTGCCGTCTTCCGACAGGCTTTCCATCCAGCCCGCCATCATGCGCAGCAAGGCCAGGTCTTTGTCGATGACCGACAACATGCCGGGTCGCAGCACCTTGACGGCAACGTCACGCGGCTGGCCCTGCCGGTCCTTGAGCACCGCAAAGTGAACCTGGGCAATGGAAGCGCTGGCCACCGGTTGGTGTTCAAACGAGACAAAAATATCGCCCACCGATTTGCCAAAAGCGCGCTCGATGATGCTGATGGCCACCTCGCTCGGAAACGGCGGCACGCGGTCTTGCAGCAGCGCCAGTTCATCGGCGATGTCCACCGGCAGCAGATCGCGCCGGGTCGACAGCACCTGGCCGAATTTGACAAAAATAGGGCCCAGGCTTTCCAGTGTCTGGCGAATTCGCTGACCCCGGGGAGCCTCGAGCTTGCGACCCAGCGTCAGGACTTTTGCCAGCCGCAGCAGCCAGGGCTTCTTGAAGCTATTGAGTGCCAGCTCGTCCAGGCCATTGCGCAACATCACCCAGAGGATGAAGGCGCCGCGAAAAATATGGGTCATTTGGCTGGCTTGCCGGGCGCGAACGCTGCTGCCTTGGCCAAAAACTCCTGCAAGCTGGTGCGCAGGGTATGGGCCATCTGACTCAGGGTATGCGCCGGCACGTCACCGATGATGCGCGCCAGGTCTTCTTCCATGTCCCATCGCACATGCTCGGTCAACCAACTGACTTCGGCTGCCAATTGCACGTCGCCCTCGATCCGGACGGCGGGCTTTTCACCTTTGAAGACCGCTTGGGCCAGGGCCAGGGGCGACTCATCGGTGACGGTCAAGACGAGGTCGGGCTTGGCCTGCTCGTCTGCCAGATCGAGCAAACCGGCCGGCGTGGCGATCAGCTTGAAGTAAAAACTGCGCCATTGCACCAGCATGATGCGGTCTCTTTGGCGCACCAGGCGGGCCATGGCCTCGCTTTCCTGCATCAGGACATGATTGAGCAGCAGCACGATGCGGCGCTGGGCCTCATTGACGGCCCAGGCGGGAGGGGCAAATTTGGGGAGCGGGAGTTTTTCTACAAAACTCTCCAGAAAAGAAAAAGGGGTCTGTGTTGCCATAGACCCCATTATTCCCTGAAATCGGACGCTCTCGCTTACTGCAGGGCTTGAACCCCCGCCACCAGCCAGCCGCTGCGACCATTTTTTGGCTTGATCATATTCCAGACTTCGCGGAACGGGCTCGCACCGGCCGACGGCTCCTCGCGGATCATGCCGGTGAACTCCACGCTGGCCATGTATTCATCGCCCAGGTCTTCGATACCGAGCAGATGCGCCTCGATCATCACCACCTCGGTCTGGTTGCCCGGGCCACCCGTGTGCGCTTCACGCTCGGCCAGTTGGGCCTGGATTTCCTTGAGCATGGTGTCGGTCATCATGACACGCAAGGCAGGGATGTCGGATTTGTCCCAAGCCGCCTGCAGCGAAACAAAGTTTGCTTTGGCCGCAGTGAGGAAACCCTGGGAATCAAAGCCTTCAGGAATACCCCAGGTCTGCGAGCCCGACAAGCCCGAACCGATCATCGACCCCGCTGCCGAAGCTGATGCATTGCCGAGCGCCGTGCTGTCAAAAGCGGTGGTGGTGCGCTCCCAGGGCCGCGCGGAAGCGTCGTTGCCCACATTTTCCGGACGGTAACTGGCTGGCACCGCAGCCGGACCCGAGGCAGCTGCCCCCTGAAACGCAAAAGGCGAAGCGGCACGCTGCGAAGCTGCGTTGTTGCGCCGCTTGAACCAGGCCACGGCGGCCATGACCACCATGGCCAACAAGGCAAACATCAAGATTTGCCCCATGGCTCCACCCATGCCCAGCGAACTGGCCAGCCAGGCCAGGCCCAGGCCAGCAGCCAGACCCCCCAACATGGCGCCCCAAGGCCTCTTGGGCGCCGCGGCTGCCGGGGCCGCCGCCGGGGACTTGGTGGCAGCAGCCTGCGTGGGTGCGGCCTGGCGCTGCGTCACGTTGCTGGACTGCTTGCCAAAGGACAACCCGCCGCCAAAGCGCTTGGCGGCATCGGCGTGACCGGCCACCAGGACCAGACACATCGTCAAAACTGAAAGCCATCGTTTCATACCATCTCCACGTTTTATGAATCACCAAAAATAATCGGGCGCCGGGACTTTGAATTCGCTCAACATTTGATACCGACATGCAAGGCTACCAGACCGCCCGTCATGTTGTGGTAGTCGACGTGGCCAAAGCCATTAGCCTTCATCAGGGATTTGAGCTCTTCCTGGCCGGGGTGCATGCGAATCGACTCGGCCAGATACTGGTAACTGGCGGCGTCGCCGGCCACCCACTTGCCGAGCTTGGGCAGCACCTTGAACGAATACCAGTCATAGGCTTTTTCCAGCGGCTTGGCCACTTTGGAAAATTCGAGCACCAGCAACTTGCCGCCGGGCTTGAGTACCCGGTTCATTTCGGCCAGTGCCACGTCCTTGTGCGTCATGTTGCGCAAGCCAAAAGCGACCGTGACGAGGTCGAAATAGTGGTCGGGAAACGGCAGTTTTTCTGCATCACACACCAGTGTGGGCAACACCACGCCGGCATCCACCAGACGGTCACGCCCGGTGCGCAACATGGCCTCGTTGATGTCGGTGTGCACCACCTGCCCGCTTTTGCCCACCTTGGCAGAAAAGGCCCGTGCCAGGTCGCCGGTGCCGCCCGCAATGTCCAGCACCTTGTCCCCCTCGCGCACATGGGCGACCGTGACGGTGTAGGCTTTCCAGACGCGATGCAGGCCCATCGACATCAGATCGTTCATGACATCGTATTTGGGGGCGACCGAGTCAAAAACGCCTTTGACATGGCTGGCCTTTTCAGCCTCATCAACGCTTTTGAATCCGAAATGTGTAGTGCTCATGATTGAATCGCCGTATGGATTGAAAATCTCTTAGGGATGCGGAAATTGCCAATGTCCCGTTGATGGCGAGCGCTGGCGGGATGCAGTGCTAGGCGCTGCGAGTGCCGTGTGGCTATGCCACACAAGCGAGTAGCAACGACGCAATGCGCCCG
>JALNWC010000015.1 GCA_023231075.1 Rhodoferax sp. | reverse complement strand
GTACTGGCTGGAGCGTTTTGGCGTCGATGGCCTGCGCGTCGACGCGGTGGCCTCCATGCTCTACCGCGACTACAGCCGCAAGGTCGGCGAATGGGTTCCCAACGTGTTTGGCGGGCGCGAAAACCTGGAGGCCATTGCCTTCCTGAAACGCGTCAACGAAGTGGTCGGGGTCGAATGCCCGCAGGCCATCACGCTGGCCGAAGAGTCCACGGCCTACCCCGCGGTATCACGCCCCACCTACGCGGGCGGCCTCGGTTTTCACTACAAATGGAACATGGGCTGGATGCACGACACCCTGGCCTACATGGCGCGTGACCCGATCTACCGCCAACACCATCAGGGCGAAATGACTTTCAGCCTGATCTACGCGTTCAATGAAAACTTTGTGCTGCCGATCTCGCACGACGAGGTGGTGCACGGCAAGGGCTCGCTGCTAAGCAAAATGCCGGGCGACCGCTGGCAGCAACTGGCCAATGTGCGCGCTTTTCTGGGCTACATGTTTGGCCACCCCGGCAAGAAGCTGCTGTTCATGGGCTGCGAGTTTGCCCAGGAAAACGAATGGAACCCCGACCAGAGCCTGGACTGGCATCTGTTGGACGACCCTGCACACGCAGGCATCCAGCGCCTGGTGCGCGACCTCAATCACCTTTACCGCGCCACCCCCGCGCTGTACCAGCAGGACTTTGTGCCGGCGGGCTTCGAGTGGATTGAGCACAGCGACGCCGCGCGCTCGGTGTTGAGCTTTGTGCGCCACGGGCTCGACGCCAGCACCTTCACGGTAGTGGTGTGCAACTTTACGCCGCAAGTCTGGCAAGACTACCGCCTGGGCGTGCCCCAGCCGGGCCGCTACCGCGAGGTGCTCAACACCGACTCCGCCCATTACGGCGGCAGCAATGTGGGCACGCCGCTGGGCGCGGCCACCGCTGAAACGCCAGCCTGCCACGGCAAACCCTATGCCATCCTGTTGACACTCCCCCCACTCGCCACCGTATTTTTCGAATGGACCGCCTGATCACCCAGCCATTGCAAGTCGGCCATCCCTGGCCCATGGGAGCCCATTTTGATGGCCACGGGGTGAACTTTGCGGTGTTTTCAAGCCACGCCCAGTCCATGGAGCTGTGCCTGTTCGACGCCGACGGCCAGCACGAACTGGCGCGCCTGCCGCTCCCGTGCCATACCGTTGATGTCTGGCACGGTTACCTGCCGGGCGCGCAACCCGGCCTGGTGTACGGCTTGCGCGCGCATGGCCCGTGGCGGCCCGACCATGGGCATCGCTTTGACGCCAGCAAATTGCTGCTGGACCCCTATGCCCGTGAAATTGTGGGCCACTTCGACTGGCGCAACGAACACTTCACACCTGACCGCGATTTTCCCAGGTACAAGCGTGGTCACAACAACGCCGCGCTGGCACTCAAAGGCCGCGTCACGCACGATCAGTTCGACTGGGCTGATGACCGCCCCCCGTGCATCACCCTGACCGACACGGTGCTGTACGAATGTCATGTCAAGGGTTTTTCCAAGCTCAATCCACAACTTCCAGCCGAACTGCGCGGCAGCTACGCCGGGCTGGCCCACCCGGCCTCGATCAGTCACCTGAGGGGCCTGGGCATCACTGCGGTCAGCCTGTTGCCGGTGCAATACAGCCTGAGTGAAGAACACCTGACCAAGCAGGGTCTCTCCAATTACTGGGGTTACAACACCCTTGGTTTTTTCTGCCTCAACCCGCATCTGGCCAGCACCACGGATGCCCGGGCCGCACGCGATGAATTTCGCACCATGGTGCGCGCCCTGCACACGGCCGGCCTCGAAGTGATTCTGGATGTGGTCTACAACCACACCGCCGAAGCCGACGAGTCCGGCCCCACCCTCAGCTTCCGGGGGCTCGACAACGTCAGCTATTACCGCTTGCCGTCCGACAACCCCGGTCGCTATGAAAACTACAGTGGCTGTGGCAACACCCTGAACCTGCGCCATCCCAAAGTACTGCAAATGGTGATGGACAGTTTGCGTTACTGGGTCAAAGACATGCATGTCGATGGCTTCCGCTTCGACCTGGCCCCGGTGCTGGGCCGCACCGACACCGGCTTCAGTGCCCAGGCCGCGTTTTTTGTCGCGATGGCGCAAGACCCGGTGCTGTCGCGCGTGAAGATGATCGCCGAGCCCTGGGACACCGGGCCGGGCGGCTACCAGGTGGGCGGCTTCCCGCGCGGCTGGCTGGAATGGAACGACAAATTCAGGGACTGCATGCGCAGTTTCTGGGTTCAGAGCGCAGCAGCGGGCGACGCGATGCCCTCGGGCTGCACGCGCGGCAACTTTGCCATGCGCCTGTGCGGCTCGTCGGATCTATTCCGGGAGCGCCGCCGCGCGCCAGCCAAGTCGGTGAACTACGTGGTGTCGCACGACGGCTTTACCCTGCTTGACCTGGTCAGTTACAACCAACGCCACAACGAGGCCAACCTGGAAGACAACCGCGACGGCCATAACAACAACCTGAGTTTCAATTGCGGCGAAGAAGGCCCCAGCGACGACCCGGTGGTGCGGGAATTTCGCGCCCGGCTGCAACGCGTGCTGCTGGCCAACACGCTGCTGGCCCAGGGCACGCCCATGCTCTGCGCCGGCGACGAAGTCGGCCACACGCAACATGGCAACAACAACCCCTATTGCCAGGACAACGCCACCACCTGGATCGACTGGTCGGCGTCAGACCCGGATCTGCTGGCTTTTTCCCAACATGTGGTCGGCCTCAGACATCAGCTGCTGCCCTTTGCCAACCGGTGGTACAACGGCATTGCCGATGGCAATGGGCTGTATGACGTGTCGTGGCGGAATTCTGATGGCAGCGTGTTGCAAGGCGATAGCTGGCACCAACCCAACGTGCACACACTGGCATGCCTCATTGGCAAACCCGGTCGGTCGTCAACTCCCCTGTTGTTGCTGTTCAATGCCGGTGCCGCTTCAGCGACTTTTGTGCTGCCAAACGGTCACTGGCATGCCCTGCTGGATAGCAGCCACCACCGCGGTCAAAGTGAGCAACAGGGTAGTGGCGGCATGAGCGTGCAGGTGGCGGCGCACAGCCTGATGCTGTTGCGACAATCAAACCGGGACAACAGGGACATCGGACCAGACCGGCAATGACGCCGAGGAGAAAACATGAGACTGTCCTTGCGCTTCGTTTTACCCTTGCTGTTGGTGCTGGCGGCCATTGCCTACGCTGTGTCACCGATGGTTGATCAGCTCACGCTGCGTTGGTTTGTGCGTGATCTTGACAGCCGCTCGGCACTGATTGCCAATGCCATTCAGGAGCCCCTGCTGGAACAACTGGCGGCCGGTCGCAAGGCCAAGACAGGGGATTTTTTCAATCGTATTTCTCAAGATGAGCGGCTCTTCGCTGTGGGCTACTGTGCCACGCCGGATACCCCCATGCTGGCAAGCCGCTCACTACCCAAGCAAATCACTTGCGCCGAACTCGCCCGGTGGACAGGCCCCGGCGAGCATCTACTGGCCAGTGAGCAGGGGCCTTTGCACGTCGCAGTGCATCCCATGACCAGCGCTGCCCCGGCCGATGCAGCGGCAGTTCCCGGCCAACTGGTGCTGGTGCATGACATGAGTTTCATCACCCGTCGCAGTGAAGAAACCAAGCGCTACCTGGTCTATGTCTTTATGGCGTTGGGGGCGGCGGTTTCCTTGATCACGGTCATCGTGGCCCAACTTTCCTGGCGCGGCTGGATGGCCGGTGTGCGCGCCCTGCTGCGTGGCGAGGGGCTGCTGCGCCAACCGGAAATCAACCCGCCGCCGAGCCTGCCTGGCTTCAAGCCCATTGCGCGCGACCTGCAGCGACTCATCAGCGAACTGGAGTCCGAGAACCGCGCGCGCGACGAAAGCCAGCTCACCTGGTCAGCGGAGACCTTGCGTACCATTTTGCACGGCGAGTTGCGCGGCGAGGACGTGATTGTGGTGTCCAATCGCGAGCCCTATATCCACCAGCGCCGCGGTGAACGTATCGAGGTACAGCGCCCGGCCAGCGGGCTGGTCACGGCGCTGGAACCGATCATGCGCGCCTGCTCGGGCACCTGGATTGCGCATGGCAGTGGCTCAGCCGACCACGAGGTCGTTGACAAAAACGACCGCGTGGCCGTGCCACCCGAAAACCCCGCCTACCATATCCGGCGCGTCTGGCTGACCCCTGAAGAGGAAGCAGGCTACTACTATGGTTTTGCCAATGAGGGGCTTTGGCCGTTGTGCCACATCGCCCACGTGCGGCCGATCTTTCGATCCGGCGACTGGGCGCAGTACATTGCCGTCAACCGCAAATTTGCCCAAGCGGTGGTGAGCGAGGCCAAGACCAAAAACCCGATTGTGCTGGTGCAGGACTACCACTTTGCGCTCTTGCCAAAGATGATTCACGAGGAGTTGCCCGAGGCCACCATCATCAGTTTCTGGCACATCCCGTGGCCCAACCCCGAGTCGTTTGCGATTTGCCCGTGGCGGGAAGAGATTTTGGCTGGCATGCTGGGCAGCAGCATCATGGGTTTTCATACCCAGTCGCATTGCAACAATTTTGTTGACACGGTGGATCGGTTCCTGGAAGCACGGGTGGACCGTGAGTCCTTCAACGTGTCGTTTGGGGGCAAACGGACCTCCGTGCGGCGTTATCCCATTTCCATCGCTTGGCCACCGGACCCGGAACTGCTACAAAAAAGCGTCCCCGAGTGCCGCCGCCACATTCGCGAACTCAATGACCTGCCACCCGAACACAAGCTCGGCATCGGAGTGGACCGGCTGGATTACACCAAAGGCATCCTGGAACGTTTCCGCGCGATTGAACGCCTGCTGGAGTTGAAGCCGGACTGGATCGGTCACTTCACCTTTGTCCAGATTGCCGCGCCGACGCGTTCCGGCATCGACGAATACCAGCATCACGAAGCGCAAGTCCGAACGCTGGCAACACGCATCAATGCGCGCTTTGAGCGCCGCGGACCAGCGCCCATCATTCTCAAAATCGAGCAACACGCGCCACCGCTGGTCTATGAGCATTTCCGCGCCGCTGATCTGTGTTTTGTCAGCAGCCTGCACGATGGCATGAACCTGGTGGCCAAGGAATTTGTCGCCGCCCGCGACGACGAACGCGGCGTTCTCATCCTGTCCGAGTTCACCGGTGCCGCACGGGAGTTGCCCGAAGCCTTGATCGTCAATCCTTATGATGCCGACCAGTGCGCGGCCGCCCTGCACCTGGCTTTGAGCATGCCCGATATGGAGCAGCGCGACCGCATGCTCCTGATGCGCGGCCTGGTGGCTGAATTCAACGTCTTTCGCTGGGCCGGGCGCATGCTGCTCGATGCTGCGACCCAACGTCGGCACAGTCGGCTAACCGATATGCCAGGTACTTCGACTCTATAAAAAATGTACCTCGGCTCTCCTGCGGCCCCGAATTTGAATCGAACCTCTTTTCTTGATGGCGACAGTACCCTGATCACCATCGCCGACACGCCAGAAGCCGTCCTGGTTAGCGACAGGGGAAATTGTCCATGAGCGAGCACTGTGATAAGCTGGAAAACATGAAGGTCAATCCCGACATCTATCTCTTCCGCGAGGGAACGCACACCAAGTTGTACAACGAGCTTGGCTGCCACTTGCGGAGCGACCGCGGCGCGGACTTCGCGGTCTGGGCGCCCAACGCTGAATCCGTCTCGGTCGTCGGCGACTGGAACCACTGGTCCGGCGACGCGGACCGCCTTGATCCGCGCGACGACGGCTCCGGCATCTGGCAGGGCTTCGTCGCAAACGCAGAGCAGGGCCAAGGCTACAAGTTCCGCATTCACTCGCGTCATGGTGGCTATGTCGTGGACAAGGCGGACCCGTTTGCGTTTTATGCGGAAACGCCCCCCGCAACGGCCTCGCGCATCTGGCGCATTGAACACGACTGGAAAGACAATCAGTGGATGGCATCGCGCGGCCCGAAGAACGCGCTCGATGCGCCGATGTCAGTCTATGAGATCCATCTTGGCTCCTGGCGGCGCCAGGACGGGCAATTCCTCGGCTACCGCGAACTGGCACACGCGCTGGCCGACTATGTCACTATGATGGGCTTCACCCATGTTGAGTTGATGCCGGTGACCGAGCATCCGTTTTACGGCTCATGGGGCTACCAGACCACAGGCTATTTTGCGCCGACCTCGCGCTACGGCACTCCGCAGGACTTCATGTACTTCGTCGACCACCTGCACCAGCAAGGCATTGGCGTGTTGCTGGACTGGGTGCCTTCGCATTTTCCGACGGACGAGCACGGGCTTGGCTATTTCGATGGCACCCACCTGTTCGAGCATTCCGACCCGCGCCAGGGTTTCCACCCCGAATGGAATTCGAACATCTTCAACTATGGGCGCAATGAGGTGCGCAGTTTCCTGATCTCGTCAGGACTGTTCTGGCTCGACAAGTACCACCTGGACGGCCTGCGCGTGGACGGCGTTGCCTCCATGCTCTATCTTGACTACGCCCGCCAGGAGGGCGAGTGGATTCCAAACCGCCACGGTGGCCGGGAAAACCTGGAAGCCGTCGATTTCCTGCAGACACTGAACAAGGCTGTGTACCGCGAACATCCCGATACGCTCACCATCGCCGAGGAGTCCACCGCCTGGCCGCGCGTGTCGCGGCCGACCGACATGGGCGGGCTGGGTTTCGGCATGAAGTGGAACATGGGCTGGATGCACGACAGTCTGGCGTACATGCAGCAAGAGCCGATCCACCGCAAATACCACCATCACACGCTGACCTTCTCGCTGATGTATGCCTTCAACGAGAATTTTGTCTTGCCGCTGTCGCACGACGAGGTGGTGCACGGCAAAGGGTCGTTGCTGGGCAAGATGCCGGGCGACGCCTGGCAGCAGTTTGCCAACCTGCGCGCGTTGTTCGGCTTCATGTGGGCGCATCCAGGCAAGAAGCTGCTCTTCATGGGCGGTGAATTCGGCCAGCGACGCGAATGGACCCACGACGGCGAGCTGGAATGGTGGGTGACGACGCTGGAAGGCCATGCCGGACTGCAACGCTATGTGGCACAGCTTAACCGCGTGTACCGCAGCCGGCCCGCACTCTACCAGCTGGACTTCTCTCCCGCCGGGTTTGAATGGGTAGAGGCCGACGCGGCCGACATCAGCGTCTTCGCCTTCCTGCGCAAGCCACGCGAGCGTGGCGCACCCTTGCTGATTGTCAGCAATATGACGCCGGTGCCACGCACCAATTACATGCTCGGCGTGCCATTGGCCGGCTTCTGGCGCGAAGTAATCAACAGCGATGCCAGCGAATTTGGTGGTGCGGGCTGGGGCAACCTGGGGGGTGTCGAAACCTCTCCCGTGCGCTTCCATGGCCGAGCGCATTCGGTGTGCCTGACTTTGCCACCCTTGTCCACACTCATCTTTGAACACGTCGCCCATGCCTAAGTCCGCTACCGCCCAGACGACTCCCCCTTGCGCTTCTATCGAAGATGGGCGCATCCGCGCCGTGATTGACGCGGTATTTCCCAACGTGGACGGCGGCCGCTTTGCGGTGAAACGCGTGGTGGGAGAAAGCATCGCGGTGACAGCCCATTGCTTCACCGATGGCCACGACGTGTTGCGCGTCATGCTGCGATGGCGCATGGAAGAGCAGACCGAGGTGCACGAAGTCCCAATGAAGCCGCTGGGCAATGACGTCTGGTCGGCCAAATTCACACCCCTTGCGGTCGGTCGCTACCGTTACTCAGTCACAGCTTGGGTCGACCCCTTCGAATCCTGGCGTGACGAGATGATGCGCCGCATCGACGTTGACGACATCCGCATTGCGTCGCAGGTCGGCGCCATTGAAATCGCCGCGACTGCGGCGCGCGCAGGCGCCGCAGACCGAAAGACCCTGCTCCACTGGGCCAAGGAGCTGGAGACGGCGGCCACCAACCCCGCGACCGATGCGAATATCATCAAGGCGCTGGCCCTCGACAGTGCGCTGGCCGAGTTGGCCGAACGCTATCCCGAACGCAGCCTCGCCGCGCACTCTGCCATGGAACTTCCATTGGTGGCCGACCGCGTGCGTGCACGTTTTAGCTGCTGGTACGAGCTGTTTCCGCGCTCTGCCTCAACCGAACCGGGCCGTCACGGCAGCTTCAAGGATGTGGCGGCCCGCCTGCCGGGGATCGCCGCGATGGGCTTCGACGTGCTGTACTTTCCACCGATCCACCCTATCGGCCTGATGCAGCGCAAGGGCAAGAACAACGCACTGCTCGCCGAGCCGGATGATGTTGGCAGTCCCTGGGCAATCGGCTGCGCCGAAGGGGGTCACAAGTCCATCCTGCCGGCACTCGGTACGGCACAAGACTTCCGGCAACTGCTGGCCAGCGCCGCTGACTTCGGGATCGAGATCGCGCTCGACATCGCCTTCCAGTGCGCGCCGGACCATCCTTACGTGAAGGATCACCCGGCCTGGTTCCACTGGCGCCCGGATGGCAGCGTCCAGTACGCCGAGAATCCGCCGAAGAAGTACCAGGACATCTACCCGTTCAATTTTGAGAGTGCTGACTGGCGCGCGCTGTGGGCCGAGCTCAAGAGCGTGTTCGACCACTGGATCGGCGAAGGCGTGAAGATCTTCCGTGTTGACAATCCACACACCAAGGCGTTCCCGTTCTGGGAGTGGGTCATCGGCGAAATCAAGCGCGAGCACCCCGAGGTCATCTTCCTGGCCGAAGCCTTCACGCGACCCAAGGTCATGCACCGCCTGGCCAAGATCGGCTTCTCGCAGTCGTATACCTACTTCACCTGGCGCAACAGCAAACAGGAGTTGACCGAATACTTCACCGAACTCTCAAACGGCCCGGGCATCGACTACTTCCGCCCGAATGCCTGGCCCAACACGCCCGACATCCTGCACGAACAGTTGCACAGCGGCGAGCCCGCGATATTCATGGCGCGCCTGGTGCTCGCCGCCACGCTCGCAGCGAGCTATGGCATCTATGGTCCAGCCTTTGAGTTGCGCGAGCATTGGCCGAAGTCGCCGGACGCCGAGGAGTACCTGAACTCCGAGAAGTACCAGTTGCGCACCTGGAATCATGATGACCCGGGCAGCCTCGCACCCTTCATTGCCCGCATCAATCAGATCCGCCGCGACAACCCCGCGCTTCATGCCGACCACGGCCTGCGCTTCCTGCCGATAGACAACGAGCAGCTTCTGGCCTACGCAAAAACCGCGGACGATGGCAGCAACGTGGTCGTCACGGTGGTCAATCTCGACCCCTACAACGTTCAGTCGGGCATGGTCCTGCTGGACCCCGAATCGATCGGCGTGGATGCCGCGCATCCGTTTCAAATGCACGACCTGTTGAGCAACGAGCGCTTTCTCTGGCAAGGCCGGCATCACTACATCCGGCTCGATCCACACAACGTGCCGGCACACGTTTTTGTGGTGCGTCGGCGTTTGCGTGATGAACGCGACTTCGATTACTACCTTTGAGACCGGCCACCCATGAACGCTCCTGCGACCAACCTGACGCTCGGCACAGTCGAGATCGACAACAGAGACGATCCGTTGTGGTACCGCGACGCCGTCATCTACCAGCTCAACGTCAAGGCGTTTTTCGACAGCAACGACGACGGCATGGGTGACTTCAAGGGCGTCACAGCCAAGCTCGACTACGTCCGGGACCTGGGCGTCAACACCGTCTGGCTGATGCCCTTCTATCCCTCACCGCTGCGCGACGACGGCTACGACATTGCCGAATACGAAGACGTTCATCCTCAGTACGGCTCGCTCACCGACTTTCGCGAAATGCTGACCGCGGCGCACCAACGCGGCTTGCGCGTGATCACCGAACTGGTCATGAACCACACCTCGAACGAGCACCCCTGGTTCCAGGCCGCCCGCAATGCTCCCGCAGGCTCGCCCGAGCGCGACTTCTATGTCTGGAGCGACAGCGATCAGCTGCACCAAGGCACGCGCATCATCTTCACGGACACGGAGACCTCCAACTGGACCTGGGACCCGGTGGCCAAGGCCTACTTCTGGCACCGCTTCTTCAGCCACCAGCCAGACCTCAATTTCGACAATCCCGAAGTGCTAGAAGCCATCTTCAAAACCATGCGCTTCTGGCTCGACATGGGCGTTGATGGTTTCCGCCTTGACGCCGTTCCGTACCTGATCGAACGCGATGGCACCAGCAACGAGAACCTGCCGGAGACGCATGCGGTGATCAAGAAGCTGCGCGCGGCCATCGACGCCCAGTACAAAAATCGCTTCCTGCTGGCCGAAGCGAATATGTGGCCCGAGGACGTGCGCGAATATTTTGGCGACGGCGACGAGTGCCACATGGCCTACCACTTCCCGCTGATGCCACGCATGTACATGGCCATCGCGCAGGAAGACCGTCACCCGATCATCGAGATCATGCAGCAGACGCCGGACATCCCCGACGGCTGCCAGTGGGCCATCTTTCTGCGCAACCACGACGAGTTGACGCTGGAAATGGTGACCAGCAAGGAACGGGACTACATGTACCGCATGTATGCGACCGACCCGCGTGCACGTGTCAACCTGGGTATCCGCCGGCGCCTGGCACCGCTGATGGAAAACGATGCCGATCGCATCAAACTGATGAACGCGATGCTGCTGTCGATGCCCGGCTCGCCGATCATCTACTACGGTGACGAGCTCGGCATGGGTGACAACATGTTCGTCGGCGACCGCAACGGCGTGCGCACGCCGATGCAGTGGAGTCCCGACCGCAACGCGGGTTTCTCGCGCGCCGACCCCCAGCGCCTGTACCTGCAACCCATCATGGATCCGATCTACGGCTATGAGGCCCTTAACGTCGAGGCCCAGGCGCGAGACAGCAGCTCGCTGTTGAACTGGACCAGGCGGATGCTCGCCGTGCGCAAAACCAGCCACGCCTTCGGTCGCGGCAAACGCAGCTTTCTCAAGCCCGGTAACCGCAAGATCCTGGCATACCTCAGCGCGCATGAGGACGACACCATCCTGGCCGTGTTCAATTTGTCGCGCGCGGCGCAGCCGGTGGAGTTGGACCTGTCGGCCTACAAGGGTCGTGTGCCCGTTGAAATGCTGGGGCGCACCTCGTTCCCGCCCGTCGGCGAGTTGCCGTACCTGCTGACGTTGCCGTCATTCGGCTTCTACTGGTTCCGGCTTGCCGCCGATGCGGAAGTTCCGAGCTGGCATCAGGAGTACGTGGCGCTGCATGACCGCCCGACGCTGGTGTTGTTTGATGGCTGGACCAGTTTTTTCCGCGACCGTGTCATGCCATGGCGCATCGGCATGGCCGAGCGCATGCGTACGCAGTTCGAAACGGACACGCTGCCGCGTTATATCGAGATCCAGCGCTGGTACGCATCCAAGGGCACGGCCATCGACCGCGCCCGGCTGATCGACCACGCCGTGTGGGACCATGGCGAGTACAGCTGGATGCTGCCGATTCTGAAGCTGGACGGACCCGCCCAGCAGCCAATTTATTTCACACCGCTGGCGCTGGCGTGGGAGGATCACGATGAGGAGCGTACCAAGGCCCTTGTACCGGCCGCGCTGGCCAAGATCCGGCAACAGGCCAATGTCGGGGTCATGGGCGACGCTTTTTACGACGAAGCATTTTGCCGGGCAGTCGTGCAGGCCATTGGCGCCAGCACGGAAATCACCACAGCCGCCGGGCGTCTTCAGTTCATGCCCACGGCGGCGTTCAAAACCGTCAGCTGCGACATCGCCGCGCTGGCGGTGTCGCGTCCAGGCACGACGAGCAGCAACACCGTGGTGACGCTGGATGACACGCTGTTCCTCAAGGGTTACCGTCATCTGGGCCAGGGCCTGAATCCCGAACTGGAGATAGGCCGCTTTCTGACCGAGGTTGTGCACTATCCGCACTGTGTTCCGGTGCTTGGCGCGCTCGAATATTTTGGCAACGATGGCCGGGTCATGACGCTGGCGCTGGTTCAAGGCTATGTGCCCAACCAGGGGGACGGCTGGGATTACACGCAGCGCTACGTCGAGCGCTTTCTGGAAGAGCTGCGCATCGCCGGCGCGGCGGCGGCGCCCGACACGCATGGCGGCTTCCTGGCTTTGGCCGCCACACTCGGCCAGCGCACGGCGGAGCTTCACCTCGCCCTATCCAAGCACACGGGCGACCCCGCCTTCGACCCCGAGCCGCTCGTATCGAATGATGTCGTCGCCTTACGGGAGCGGGCGGCCAGCGAGGCCACGGCCACGCTGGCACTGCTGCGCGAGCGCCAGACGCAATTGCCCAAGGCTGTTCAGGAGCAAGCCCTGGCCCTGCTGTCACAACAAGATCGCGTGCAGGCTTTCATCGCGGCCGTCAGGTCCGATGAGACGACTGGCATCAAAACCCGCTACCACGGCGACTACCATTTGGGCCAGGTACTCGTGACCGGCAACGATTTCGTGATCATCGATTTCGAGGGTGAGCCAGCCCGTAGCTTTGAAGAACGCCGCGCCAAGAGCTCACCCCTGCGCGACGTGGCCGGCATGTTGCGATCGTTCAACTACGCGCGCTGGTCAGCGCTGCGGCGGATCGCGCAGAATGCCGACGAGCTGGAACGGCTGGAACCGGCTGTGCGCGAATGGGAACGTGCCTCCCGCGAGACCTTTTTGACGTCCTATGCGAACACACTGGCATCAGTCAACGCAGCCAGGCCGATTGACACAGCACTGCTGGATTTGTTCGAACTTGAAAAAGCGCTGTACGAACTCCGCTACGAACTCAACAATCGACCCGACTGGGTGCAGGTGCCGCTGCAAGGCCTTGCGACCCTGCTTGAAGCCGCATCGGCACGCTGAGGCGACCAACCTAAACGGAGAATTCATCATGGAAAATTTCAGCATCTACCTTGAACCCGCGCGGGCTTTTCTTGTTCAGATCGGCTCTTTCCTGCCGCGTCTGCTGATCGCCCTGGTCGTGGTCATCGGTGGCTGGCTGCTCGCCAAGGTGGCGCGTTTCGCCTTCACCAAAGCCTTGCGCGCGATCAATTTCAATGTACTGACCGAGCGCGCCGGACTCGATGGTTTTCTGCGACAAGGTGGCATGGCTGGTGACACCACCAGCATCTTCGGCCTGCTGCTGTACTGGCTGGTGGTGCTGACGGCGGTATTGATTGCCTTCAACGGCCTGGGTCTGACCTACATCACCGATCTGCTCGGCCGCGTGGTGTGGTTCGTGCCGAATGTCTTCGTCGCCTTGCTGGTGCTCGCCTTCGGCTCCTACTTCGCGCGCTTCGTCGGTGACACCGTCGTCACGTATTGCCGCAACATCAAACTGCAGGACGCGGCCCTGCTGGGCAAGCTCGCACAATACGCCATCATGGTGTTCGTGGTTCTTATTGCACTCGACCAGATCAAGGTCGGCGGCGACATCGTGCGCCAAAGCTTTCTGGTGATTCTTACTGGCATCGTGTTTGCGTTGGCACTGGCCTTTGGTCTGGGAGGCAGGGATTGGGCGGCCGATCGCATCCAGCATTGGTGGCCACGAGTCAAAAATGAGAAGGACGCGCCCGACCATGAAACCAAGTGAACTAATTTCCGCGGTCTGGCCCGGCCGCGCCTATCCACGCGGCGCCCACTGGGACGGTGAGGGCGTCAATTTCGCGCTGTTCTCGCAGAATGCTGAGAAAGTTGAACTTTGCCTGTTCGACGGGGATGGTCGTCACGAACGCCAGCGCATCCTGGTACGCGAGCGCACCGATGATGTGTGGCATTGCTACCTGCCCGAAGCACGCCCGGGTCTGGCCTACGGTTACCGCGTCCATGGGCCGTACAAGCCCGAAGACGGTCACCGTTTCAATCCGAACAAATTGTTGGTCGATCCCTATGGCAAAGACCTGACTGGCAAGTTGCGCTGGGGTGATGCGCTGTATGGCTACACGATCGGCAGCAAACGCGAAGACCTCTCATATGATCGCCGCGACAGCGCGCCGCTGATGCCGAAAAGCCGCGTGCTGGAGACAGCTTTCACCTGGGACGATGATCGCAGACCCTTGATCGCATGGCAGGACATGGTCATCTATGAGCTGCATGTGCGCGGCTTCACCAAGACCCATCCTGAGGTGCCTGCGCAACTGCGTGGCACCTATGCCGGGCTCGGCTGCGCCCCGGTGGTTGACTACCTGAAGCGGCTGGGGGTCACCACGGTTGAACTGCTGCCGGTGCACAGCAGCGTCAGTGAACGCCACCTGACCGACAAGGGTCTTCAGAACTACTGGGGCTACAACACCCTGGGCTTCTTCGCCCCCGAAGTTCGCTACAGCGCTTCGGGCAAGGTCAAGGAATTCAAGACCATGGTCAAGACGCTGCATTCAGCCGGCATCGAGGTGATTCTTGACGTGGTCTACAACCACACCTGCGAAGGCAACCAGCTTGGGCCCACGCTCTCCCTGCGCGGAATCGACAACGCAGCCTACTACATCACCAATGCGGAGCATCGGCGCTATTACGACGACTTCAGTGGCTGTGGCAACACCGTCAACATCGAGCACCCGCGTGTCCTGCAGATGATGATGGACTCCTTGCGCTACTGGGTCAAAGAGATGCACGTTGACGGTTTTCGCTTCGACCTCGCCTCGGCCCTGGCCCGCGAGTCGGGAAAAGTAGAGAATCTGGGCGGTTTTTTTGACGCCATCCGCCAGGATCCGACGCTCAACCGCGTCAAACTGATTGCCGAGCCCTGGGACTTGGGAACCGGTGGTTATCGGGTCGGCAACTTCCCACACGGCTGGGCCGAGTGGAACGACCGCTACCGTGACGGCGTGCGCGCCTACTGGAAAGGCGATAGCGGACTGATCGGCGATGTCGCGCAGCGCCTCACCGGATCGCAAGACCTCTACGGCTGGTCGGGCAAGCGCAGCTACACCAGCATCAACTTTATTACAGCGCACGATGGCTTCACACTGGATGACCTGGTCACCTACAACGACAAGCATAACGAGGCCAATGGTGAAGAAAACCGTGACGGCAACAACAACAACGTTTCCTGGAACTGCGGCGCTGAAGGACCGAGCGACGACCCCGCCATCCTTGCACTACGTGAACGCCAAAAGCGCAACTTGCTGGCGACGCTGCTGCTATCCCAGGGCGTACCGATGCTACTGGCCGGCGACGAACGCGGCCACACGCAATTTGGCAATAACAACGTCTATTGCCAGGACAACGAGTTGGCTTGGCTGGACTGGACCGCGAGTCCGGAGCGCGAGGCATTGTTCACCTTTGTGCGGCGATTGATCGCGCTGCGTCGGGATCACCCGTCACTGCGCCGAAGCAACTTCTACGAAGGCAGACCGCAGGAAGGCGATGCTGACAAAGATCTGTGCTGGCTCAAGCCCGACGGCAACGAGATGTCAGCACAGGACTGGAGCGACGCCGAAACGCGATGCCTGGCGATGCTGGTGTCAGGTGATGGTATTTCGGAGCGCGGCGCACGGGGTGAAAAGCTTTACGACGACGACTTTCTGCTGCTCCTGAACAGTCATCATGCCGAGATACCCTTTGCCCTGCCGCCAGTGCGCGAAGGCGAATGGCTACTGCTGCTTGACACTGCGGCCCAGGTCCTGCCACCCGCAGACAACGGCTTGCCGCTCGCTTCGCCGCCCGCGTGGGGGCAGACGAGCTATCCGCTGCAGTCGCGCTCCCTGGTTTTATTGACCCGCACCCGCGCGCGTGCATGAGGTGCCCATGAAGCATGCCCACGACATGCCTTTTGGCGCCAGCTTGCTGCCTGGCGGCGGTGTGCGTTTCGCGCTGTGGGCGCCGGGCGCTGAGCAGGTCATGCTCGAGCACGGGCCGGATACCAGCGCGCCGGCACACCCGATGGCGAATAGCGCCAACGGCTGGCACCAACTGACGCTACCCAGTGCCCAGGCGGGCGAGCGCTACCGCTACCGCTTGCCCAACGGCCTGCGCGTGCCCGACCCGGCCTCGCGCTGCAACCCCGACGATGTGCACAATAGCAGCCAGGTGATCGACCCAAAGGCCTATGCGTGGCGGCACACGACTTGGCGCGGCCGCCCCTGGGAAGAGGCTGTGATCTACGAATTGCACGTCGGTACATTCACCCCCGAGGGCACCTTTGCCGCGGCCCAGCGCCGTCTGGCAGATCTGGTCGAACTTGGCATCACCACGGTGGAGCTGATGCCAGTGGCCGATTTTCCGGGCCAACGCGGCTGGGGCTATGACGGTGTGCTCCCATTCGCGCCCGACGCCTCCTACGGCACGCCGGGCCAGCTAAAGGCCCTGGTCGATACCGCCCACGGGCTCGGTCTGATGATGCTGCTTGACGTGGTCTACAACCATTTCGGCCCGGAGGGCAATTACCTGCACGCCTACTGCCCGCAGTTTTTCAACCCGGCGCACCAGACACCGTGGGGCGCGGCCATCAACTACGACAGCGTCGACTCGCGCACAGTGCGCGACTTCTTCATCCACAACGCACTTTACTGGGTGGAAGAATTCCAGTTCGACGGCCTGCGCATGGATGCCATTCACGCCATCCGCGATGACTCCGACCCGCACATCGTGCGCGAGATCTGCGCGGCGCTGCGGGCCGGGCCGGGCCGCGAGCGCCAGCTGCATGTGGTGCTGGAGAACGAGGCGAACCAGGCCTGCCTGCTGGAGCGCGATGAGCACGGCACGCCGCACGCCGGCACGGCGCAATGGAATGACGATCTGCACCATGCCGCCCATGTGCTGGCCACCGGCGAGACCGATGGCTACTACGCCGATTACGCCGACGCGCCCGTGGCCCGATTCGGGCGTGCGCTGGCACAGGGTTTCATCTACCAGGGGCAGCCCTCGCCGTTTCGTAACGGCGAAGCGCGCGGAGAAACCTGCACCCATCTGCCGTTAACGGCCTTTGTCTCCTTTCTGCAGTCGCACGACCAGATTGGCAATCGCGCCTTGGGCGAACGCATCCATACACTGGGCGACCCAGCGCTGGTGCTTGCCAGCTGCGCCTGTGTGCTGCTGTCGCCACATGTGCCCATGCTGTTCATGGGTGAAGAATTTGCAGCTTCGACGCCCTTCCTGTACTTCTGCGATTTCGGACCCGAGCTGGCGGACGCCGTGTCGCGGGGCCGACGCGTCGAGTTCGGCCGCTTCGCCGCGTTCGCCAGCGAAGCCGCGCAGGCCCGTATTCCAGAGCCCAACCTTAAAGCCACTTTTCTGGGCTCCAAGCTGCGCTGGGAAGAGCGCGACGCCGAGCCGCACCGAGCCTGGCTGGACGCGGTGCGCCACCTGCTTCATCTGCGTCGAACCCGATTGACCCCCCTGCTGGCGGGCCAACAAGGTGCCGGGCGCTTTCACTGCGAGGGCGATACGCTGCGGGTTGAATGGACCCTCGGCCACGCGGACGCGCGATCGCAGGGCGCGCGCCTGCACCTGCTTGCCCATTTTGGCATGCAAGCGCGCGTTGGCGTGGCGCTGCCCCCTGGAGAACTGCTCTATGGTGTCGGCCTTGAAACCGCCGCCGGCGCCGCGCTGCAGTTGGCACGCGGCGCGGTGGCTGTGACGCTGCAAGAGGCCGACCTTGTCTGATTCCTGGACCGAGTCCAACGCGCAGGCGCTGAGCCAGCTGTGCGCGCACTTTGGCATTGCCACTGGCTACCATGACATCTGGGGCACGAGCCATCCGGTGGAGCGCAGCAGCCTGCTGGCTTTGCTGTCGGAGTTTGGCGTCTCGCTGGTTGACGAATCGAGTGCGCCAGCCGCGCTCAATGCCGTGCGGCAATCAGCCTGGCTCCAGGCGCTGCCGCCCGTGGTGGCGATACAGGCGTCGGCGTTAGAGTGGAACTTGTCGCTACGCCTGCCCGCCTCGCTGACCCGCATTCGCTGGCAGCTGCGCGACGAAACCGGCCTCTTGCAGGAGGGTGACGTCGACGCCGAGGCGCTGCCCGAGATCGCCCGCACCGAACTCAACGGCGTCACCTGGTGCGAACGCAAGCTGACGTTGCGCCTGCGCCTGGCCGCCGGCTACCATCACCTCAGCGTGGCGGGCCTGCCCGGCGAGACGCTGGTGATCAGCGCGCCCGAGCGTTGCTATCGTCCGGCAGCACTGCAAGACGGCG
>JALNWC010000014.1 GCA_023231075.1 Rhodoferax sp. | reverse complement strand
TCAGGGAGGAATTACCAAGAAAGGAAGTCAGAACCAGACAGGCCAAAGAGTTGATAATTTAGCCGTCCTGCCTGGGGCAGTTTGGGTGGCCATAAGTGGAGCAGTTTGGGGTGGCCATCGGGGGGAAGGGCGAGTGCGCAAGTAAGTTGCACGCATTTCAGCACGCTAGCGCTGAATGTGCCCTGCTGGATACTGCAGCGTGCAGCGCTACCGCAGGCCAATGAGCCGCTGCAAACCTGCAACAAATTGTTCCCAGGGGCTCGCCAATTGATTGGAACGAGAATCTGCCGCGCTGTTGCGGGGCTCAACGTCCTGACCCACTTTTTTACGATTAACCTGGTCGATATACCGGGCCTTGTCGAGGATGTCTCTTTGCTTGACGCGCTCGATCTCGCGGGCGCTCATTGACCCAGCCCATTGAATGCGGTTCTTCCGAATCCAATAGTGTGAGCGACAGGGATGGTTCCAGTTCCCTATCGACGGGTGCAGCGTCACAAGCCCAGCTTGATCCTTGTGTAGCCGCCAGTCAGCCGGAGACAGCGGGGTCACCACCTTTTCGCCACACCCGCAGGCGCATTTATGTGACGCTGTTTGATAGCGCTCGCTGACGTAGAGCACCCCCTCCACGAGTTCTCTCGGGATGAACTCGACGAACTCTGGACGGATTGTTGAAAGTCTCATACCGTACGGGGCAACACGACGACGTCACGCGCCAACGACATGGAATTCACTGAGAAGGTGCCGTTGTGCGCATTGAAGTCATCTTGATAAAAGCCGAAATATTGCTTCCACTTCATGACGGCCAACTGTGCATTCAGTGCATTCATGTCGGCAATCTGAATGTTCTGGCGGTAGATGGCGTCCTCATCGTCGTCATCCATTGGTGCATATTGATCAAAGTGATCCTGCTGATCCGGCGTACAGACCGTGAATCTGCAGGAACCGACCAGCTTTCCAGTCGCTTTCACAAGCTGGAGGTTCATGCCGACATCGATGAAGGGAATTCCCTGCGCAGTCAGATGCTTAAAGAGTAGGCGCCGGATAGATCCACGATCTACACAGACAAATACGAAATCGAAGTCGACCAAGTCGCCGATGTTGGCATGCTCCACGTGATAGGGATGCGCAACGATTCCCTGGTGCATCGCTTCGTACTTGCGTCTGAAATAGTCGGCCTTGAGCGGCTGTTCAGCAAGTTCCTCAATGGAAGCGGCCCCGGGCGCCCTGAAAGCATTGTGCTGCAGGAAGACGTCGCCATCGAACAAATGAATCTCAGTGACCGGCGTTTTGGCGATCTGGTCAAGAACATATGCGCCAGTTCCGCCGACGCCCACAATCGCAACTCGTTTCAACGCGAGACGGCTGGATGTCGCTTGGATCTCGGCCCGTGCTGAGGCGGAGTCCGCGTAGGCGAATGGGCTCGGAGCGCTATATGCTCGCGCTTCACGGCGCTCGCTTCGTGCGTCGACGTTTGGGTCGATTGCTTTAGCTTGCGCTTGGATCAATGTGACATAGTGAACGAGCTTCGAATAATGGTCATTGAAGCCCGCTACACCATCTGGTTTATTCGAAAAGCGATGGCGAATGGAACAGCCGGAGAAAAGCTCTCTGGCGCCGTCTTCATTTCTAATCTGTTCTATCGGCTGTCCACTGGCGAAACACGGATATTCCTCTGTCCACCAGACTTGATGGTTGTCCGGCGGCAGAACTGTACCCGCGCTCTGCACATATGGGCAAACTAGTATGCCCATCCCTACAATACGTCCGCTCGTGACGTATGGGACGCCATGTATCAACACATGCTGCTCACGAACGTCGACTTGGTAGCCTTCGTCCGCTAGACGCTGCAGACCTGAATCAGGATCGATTGGTTTTGCCAACATTGAAGCTCATCCCATCCTTTACCGCTGTCTCCTGTCCCGGTGCAAGCGTCCCGTCTTTGCCGTGTAGATTGGCATACGAAACGGTGTAGAGCAAGTCGGCAGGGCCGCCAGGAAACGCCAACTGCACAATCTGCTCATACGTGATGTGGTGATCAGTCCACACCTCTGCTGTTCCATTTACGACGATGGCGTAGCCTTTGTCATGTCCTTGGTTGTCTGAACTCATAACGTACCTCCAATGAATTTGTATTTGCTCATTTTACATGATCATTTTGATGATGACAAGTGATATGATTGATCATTAATAAAATTCGTAACGAAATCCGAATGACTTCTGGACACAACCACGAACTCTTAAGCAGCCTTTCAAGGGCTCAGGCCGAACGCTTGGCTCATATCGACTTTTGGCTGTACTTCATGGGAGAGTTAGGACGGGCTGATATCACGGCACGCTTTGGTACGGCACCAGCAGGCGCGACCCGAGATATCGCTTTGTATAAGGAGATAGCACCCTCCAACATCAACTTTCATGCGAGTGGGAAGACCTATCGGCCGAGTGCAGCGTTCCAGCCCGTATTTGATCATCCACCCGAACGCGCGCTGACAGCGCTGGCAAAGGGTTTCGGCGAAGGAATCACGCTTGTGCAGCAATCATTGGTGCGATGCGACTTTCCGGTGGCGCTCGGCCTGCCGAGAGTTGACGTGCTGGCGCCGCTGACCCGGGCCATCCACCGACAGCTTCCAGTGAGGATGAGCTATTGCTCAAATACGAGCGGCATCTCGGAGCGAATCGTGGTTCCTTTCGCACTGGTCGATACCGGCCTTCGTTGGCACATCCGGGCATTTGATCGGAAGTCGCGGTCCTTCCGCGACTTCGTCCTGACACGAATGAGCGATGTTGAGGTCCTCGAAGGTGACGAAGTCAGAAGCACCGAGTCCCCGGAACACGATGCGCAGTGGTCGCGAGTTATTGAACTGGAGCTCGTTCCGCACCCGGCTCGTGGACGGCCGGAGGTGGTGCAAATGGACTACGGCATGGAGGCTGGGGTATTGCGGGTGCGCGCAAGGGGCGCCACGGCCGGGTATATGTTGCGTCGGTGGAGCGTCGACTGCTCCGGCGACCACCGACTGGTGGGACCCGAGTACGCACTCTGGCTCCGCGATCCCCTCTCCCTATACGGGGCCGAGACGGCGCTTTTGGCGCCGGGATACAAGGATCCTCGTGGCGCACTGCCTTCTGCAAGTCCTTCAACGGCACAGAAATGAACTATCAGACAATTGTTCTCAGCGGAGGTGGAGCGAAGGGTCCATACGGCTTAGGCGTGCTTTTGGCGCTGCAGAAGTTCCACGGCGAGCGCAAAATGGAAGTTACGAAGATTTACTGCGGCACCTCCGTCGGAGCGTTGAACGCGACACTTGCTGCGCAGGGTGATCTGGATCAACTAATAGAGCTTTATTCTCAGATTCGCACAGAAAATATTCTGGGCGTCACTGAATCCAAATTGAAAAAGCTTCGAATGGTCTGGGTGGCTAACCGCAGGCCCTTCAGCTACTTTGAGAATACAGCTCTCAGATCCACCATCGAGAAGTTCGCCAAGTTCGATAAATTGCGCGATAGTCATCTGCTGATCTGCGCGACGAACTATAAAACTGGTGATCTTGAGACGTTCTATATCTCACGCGTGATCGACGACTTCCTGGCGCACGAGCAGTCGCACCAGGCAGAGATGCGGTGCATGGTTAACTACCATAGGATCGAGTCTCAGGATGAGTTTGTGCAGGCTTTGCTAGCGAGTACGGCTATTCCGTTCTATTTACCGCCAGTAGAGATAGGCAAGAGCCTATATGTCGATGGTGGGGTCGGCAACAATACGCCGCTGAAACAGGCAGCGTACATATCCCGCTTTCTGAATTTGCATGAAGGTGCAGTCCTCCAGCCGACAATTTGCGTGATCAATGATCCGAGCCGCTTCACCATTGATCCAGGGGAGTTCAACGACGCATTCGGCGTCATTCGTCGGACGATGGATATTTATCACAACGAGCTAGTGAGTGACTTGCACCTCTCCTGGGAACGAATCAACAAGGAGGTGAGACTTGGCTTGGAGCACGAGAATCGCCTGATTAGCCATATTCAGGGCCTCCAAGGCGTCTCTGCTGAAAAACTGGGTGAACTCGCGGAGCTCGTGAGAGAGTCGTTGCGCGCGACAAGTACATCGACCCCACGTTGTCACTTGCCGCTGATCGTGGTCCGACCCACCACGCCGCTACTCGATGACATTCTTCATTTTGCCCCTGCGACCGCGAAGCGCTTGAGACGGCACGGAGTAGCCGACTGCTTCGCTGTCCTAGAGAACAAGAACCACATAACAGCTCACAACCAGCGTCGATGGACTGAAGAGATTGAGTGAGTTAACGAGCAATGCACCGATTACAGGACGAGGCGACGGCCACACGAAGTTGCTCCGTGCGGTTCCATGATGCGTTGTCGACCGTAAGTAAAGTGAGTAGTCATCCATCCTGATTGCTTGACGAAGGTCCGGTTGTGGTCGTCACAAGCCAGCCATCGTCTCAAAATGCCAACCTTAGACCTGACTTTGGGCTTTGATTAAATCGAGCGACCATACAGCCGCCGGTTGTGGCCGTGAACTACGTGCCCAAAGCTGACAGCCGCGACTTTGAAGACCTGACATTCGTGGCGATGAGCTGGAAGGCCAAAGCAGCCGTTCAGATTGCGGGTTCGACTTCCTTGAGCTGGCGGGCTCCAGTGCAGCGACATCATGCTATTTCCCTCAACGAACATAAGAAGTGCAGCATAAACTCGCAGCATGCAAAGAACATTTGGCACCGTAGGCGGTACGCCCGCATCACGCTACACCTTCGACAATCTCAATCAAGCGCACCTGGGAAAAGACATGGGCTGGGCGCAACTGCTCGAGTCTCAACGCATCCTGCTGATCGCTGAAGCCGGCGCTGGCAAGACCCACGAGTGCAAGGCACAGGCTAAGCTCCTTTTTGAGGACGGTGAGGCGGCTTTCTTCCTGCGTCTCGAGGAGGTGGCGGCGAGTGGAGTGCGGTTGTGCCTGTACGGCGAACAGCAAAAGCGCTTTGACGACTGGCGTGCCTCCGCGTCGCAGACGGGCTACTTCTTTCTGGACTCTATCGACGAGCTGCAGTTGGCCCACGCGGACTTCCGCGACGCGCTGGAACGTTTGGGTCACGACTTGGAGGGCGGCTGGGGTCGGGCCACCATCGTGGTGACCTCGCGTCCCGTGGACATCGACCGCATGGCGTTCGCGGAGCTGCTTCCTGTGCCGAAGGCGGTAACCGACGGCGGTCATGAGGAGGAATTCGTTCGCATTGCCGTCGAAGGCCCGGCCGCGAACGACAAGAGCCGACCACCACGTTTCAGGGAAGTCTGTCTGCAGGCCCTGTCAGACGAGCAGATCATGGAATTCGCCGGCGGCCAGGGTGTGGTCAAACCCGATGAACTGTTGGCGGCCATCCATGCCCGCCATGCAGGCGACTTCGCGCGCCGACCGCAGGATCTCATTGAGTTGTGCGACGACTGGCGGGACCACCATCAGATTCGCGCACATTTCGAACAGATCAAGAGTCACATTCACGCCCGTTTGATGGCCCGCGCGGGCCGGCAGGAGAAGGCAGACCTCACGCTGGACAAGGCCCGAGTGGGAGCGCAACGGTTGGCGCTCGCGGCCACATTGAGCCGGCGCCTGTCGATCCGGCACAGTGCAGGGGCGGATGTCGAAGGGTCCGGCGACGTGCCCCTGATTCCCAGCGAGCTGCTGTCCGACTGGACAGCAACCGAGATCGTCACACTGCTGGAGCGGCCGATCTTTGCGGAGGGCGGCTACGGACGTGTCCGCTTTCACCATCGGTCGGTGCTTGAGTTCCTCGCGGCCAGTCAGATCAACGACATGATCGAATCTGGCGCGCTGGCGGTGTCTGCGGCAAAGCGGATGCTATTCAGCCTCTCCGACACTCAAACCCTACTGCCCAAGCCTTCGATGCGGCCGGTTGCGGGATGGCTTGCTCTGCTTCGCCAGGACATCTTCGATGCCGTGCTGGCAGTCGAGCCCAGCACATTGCTGATCCACGGCGACCCGGAGTCGCTGAGCGACGTGCAGTGCGGTCGGGCGCTTCAGGCATTTGTCTTGCGCCATGGCGCCGACCAGTGGCGCGGTCTCGACGTTCCTGATCTTCAGCTTGACCGACTCGCAAGAAAGCCGCTTCAGACCGTCATTTTGACTGCATGGTCGTCCGGCATCGAGAACCCCGAGGTGCGCCAGATTCTCATCAAGCTGGTCGCTTCGGGACGGTACGCGCAGTGTGCCGACCTGATGTTTGCCATCGCAGGGGACGCGAACGCCGATGACCGCGAGCGCTTCGACGCCCTCTATGCGCTCATAGAGCTCGGTGACTACCGTGTCGAGGCACTACTCGAGTTAGCTGCATCGCTTGAATCCGGCTGGAACGCCCGCATCGCGCGATGGATCGCCACCCACTTCTATCCTGAGCATGTCAGCGAGGACCAGTTGCTTGGACTGTTGACTCATGTGCAGACTGGCCATCGCCGCGATGACTATTTCGCCAGCAGCATGGCCAGGGTCATCGAGCAGGCCGATCTGGGCTTGAGCCGACTGGAGGCTTTGCTTCCGGGCGTGCTGGCGCTCACGCGTAGCCTGGTCGTCGTTGTGGCAGCGGACGATGCCTTGGGCGATCGAAAGGGGCGGATGCAGGCCTCCTACATCCTGAGAGCGCTGTGCGCGCGGTTGCTGGAGGGCGGCAGCAATGTTCCTGATCTCATAGAAGCAGCCGTGCTGGCATTCCGGGCAGCAGGCCATTCGTCGCTGGATGATGAACGCAAGCGCCAGCTCGCCAAGCTGCTCAACGCCCTGCCTTTGGAACGGCGTCGCCTTGTTTTCGAAGCGGACTACGACTGCACTGCACGGCTGGAGCCGCGCCGCGAGCCTCAATCCATGGTCGGGCGCGTACTGTTCCAAGGGCCTATCCAGTACAGCCAAGACAAGGATCAGCCGTGGATCGTGAACGCGCTGGGCGACGCCAGCGCGGATCGCAAGCGCCGAGCCGTCTTGCTGCGCATGGTCGTATTCCTGGCACCAACTGACGGCCTTAACAGCGTCATGGATCCCGTACGGGTTGCGATCGCCGATTCGCCGGCCCTCAAGAACGAACTTGCTGAGCAACTTAAGACGAAAGCTCCGACACCTGAAATCCTTCAGATGCTGGAGCAAGAGAGCAAGCGCAACGAGCGGCAACGCCTGAAGCAAGCCAACGACAAGAAGGATTGGACCGCTTTCTGGACCGAGCTCGTCAAGCGAACCGCTCTGGCCTTGGCGCCGGGGCGCGTGGACACCACTATCTGGAACCTTTGGAAGGTGCTGCGCAAGAAGTCTGGCGGCAACAATGAGGGGCGGTGGGACCGCGCATTCCTTGAGGAGTGTTTTTCTGCCAACGTCGCCGACGCGCTGCGTCGCAGTCTGATGACCTACTGGCGTGGGATGAAACCCACGCTGCGCGAAGAGCGCCAGGCGGCAGAGAAAAACACCTACCTGGTGGTGTGGTCGATCGGCCTGATGGGTCTGTATGCTGAAGCAGAAGACCCAAGATGGACGAAGACCCTCAGTGACAGCGATGTAGAGTTGGCGGTCAGGTACGCGCTGCTCGAGCTCAACGGTCTGCCTGACTGGCTGGCGACGCTGGCCGACGCCTACGGCCCGGTCGTCGAACGAGTGCTCGGCGGAGAGCTGACCGACGAGCTCAAGACGCCCGGGGGCGATGGTAGGTGGCACTCCATGCTGCTCCAAAGCTTGCGGTACGGGCGTCTGGAAATCGCTCGCGTTCTGCAAGCCCGCCTGACCGAATGGCTTGCCGGCCCTGGCATGGCCCTGATGCGCAAACCCCATGACCCAGCCGCCGAAGCCAAGCTTGACCAGGTCATCCGCGTGCTCTTGACCCACGGAGATTCAATGACGCGGCGCTGGATCCAGGAGCTGGCCACCCGGCAGGTGAGCGCGGCGGGACATGGCCCTTACCTCTTCTTCTGGCTGCCAGTGCTGTTCCACCTCAACCCGGCCCGTGGCACCGCCATGCTGCTGCGCCTGCTCGACAAGTTGCCAGTGGAGACCAAGGGCATTGCCGTGAAGGTGATCGGATGTCTCTTCAATGAGCGCCGCGTCGAAGGTAAGGCCGACTGGAGAAAGGCGCTCCCGCCAGACACGTTGCTGAGGCTCACCCGAGCGGTCCAGCGCCACGTTAGGCCAGAGAAGGACGCTCAGCATGAAGACGCCTATTCGCCGGACTCACGCGACAACGCGGAAGACGGTCGACGTTATGTATTCGATGCACTGATCCAGGCCACGGGCGCAGATGCCTTCCAAGCCAAGTTAGAGCTTGCCTCCGATCCGATGTTCGCCCATGCAAGAGATCGCATCGCGGCACTGGCGCAGGAGCGACTCGCTGAGGAAACCGACGCCAGCGTGGCGACGATGGCAGAGCTTGCAAGGCTTTACCACGGCCGAGAGCTTGCTCCAGTGACCAGCACCGACATGGCGCACCTGCTGAGCGATAGGTTGGACGATCTACAGGGGCTTATGCTTCAAGACACATCCCCCAGAGCTGCATGGGCAAGGGTATCCGACGAAAACTCGTTGCGGCCAGCTATAGCGCTCCAGTTGGATCAGATGTCCCGGGGTGCGTACACGGTTGACCAGGAATCCGTCACCGCTGATGGCAAAGAAACTGACATCAAGTTCCGGGCGCTGTCGGGCTACCAGGCCACGATAGAGCTCAAGATCGGCGAGAAATCGCGTTCAGGCAAGGTGCTGCGCGACACCATTGAAGGCCAACTAGTCAACAAGTACATGGCGGCCAGCAATGCAAGGACCGGGTGTCTGGTGGTGACGGTCGCTGACGCAAAGAAGCGCTGGCAGCACCCCGACACAGGCGTGCTGATCGACAGGTATCAGCTCCACCAAATGCTGAGTGAGGCAGCCCAACTTGCCCAACAGCGCCTTGGCGGAGACGCGCGCGTCATGGCCCGGGTGTTGGATCTTACGCCCAGGCTTGGGAAAGAGGCTGGTAACGCCAAGGTGTCCAGACCAAAAGCGGCGGGTGCACCGCGCGTGAAGGGGAAGGTACCCAGCAAAGCGAACGGCAAAGCAGCCGGCAATGCGAAAAGCGGAAAGACGAAGTGAAGAAATGATGACAAGGTGACGGCACTCGGTCAGCTCCCTGGCGCGGCTGCGATCTCACAGTTCCAGTCGGAATCAATTGCCGCCGCTGGGTACGGGCTGCCATGTGTCCGCTGCTAGGAAGATGAGCCATTCGTAGCCGCAGCGGGCGGCGATTCAGGGTGGCGATAGTGGGTTGTAGCGGGCGCACAGAGGCGGAATTCGCCGCAATTTTGATGCGATATGTGCAGGCGCGGCGATACTTCAGGAAACCGATGCAAGGAAGCAGATCGGACACCAAAAAAACGGAGACAGGAGTGCAGCACAACATCAAACGCAATGCAATACCGTTTAGCGGTTACATATATCAGACGCTCGTCGGAATCCGATTGCTTTGTGACTGGCTGAGCAATCCAGCGCTGTACGAGTGGGTCCAATTTGAGGCGGACGATCAGGAGGATGCAAGGGGATTGGACGACATCGTGGCATCGCGGCCGGATGGGTTGTTGGAGCTTGTCCAGGTCAAGTTCACTGTCGCCCCGTTCGACCCTGCAAACGCGCTCTCCTGGTCTTGGCTGCTGCAGCGCAAAGGCGCAAAGGGAAAGTCACTGCTTGAGAAGTGGTCCACCGCAGCGTTCCGTGTAGGCCTGGACCGGCTTGGCAAGGTCGGTCTGACCACGAATCGACGCCCTGATGCTGGCTTCGCCTCGCAGTTACTCGATGCCAAGGTGGATCTGGCAGCGCTGCCAGATGCGCTGCGAGAGGAGGTCGCAGAACACGTCGGTGGTGCTCCAAACGCGGCGTTGTTCTTCGACAGGTTCGAATTCGCCCACAGCTATGCCGGGTACGAGGCACTCGAAAGGCATGTGAGCGCCGAACTCGAGAGTCGACACACAGACCATCATGGCTGGCTCGTGCTGCGCCATCGAGCATTCAATTGGAGCATTCGACGCGATTCGCCTGCACCGGATGGACGTATCACGCTCGAAGTGCTCCGGGCCACGATATCCGAGAGGCAGCCTCGGCCTCTTGACCAGGAGTTCCGGATCCCTACGGGCTATCTTCCACCCGACCCCAAATTCGCAGATACCTTCATTGATGAGTCGGAGTCTGGCGTCTGGAATTTCCGTGTCTTGTGGGGTTCACCAGGCCAAGGGAAAAGCACTTTCTTGAGTTACCTGTGTCGTCGAATGACCGAACGCGGGCTGCCATTCGTGAGACATCACTACTTCCTGGATCTTCAGGACCCAACCGACAGACTTAGCCTGAAGAGCGTCGCACGCTCCTTGATCGTGCAGATGCAAGCGACCGACGCGCTGGCGCTACCCCCAGCAGGAGACCATGCCGAGGATCTGAGGATGTGGCTTACCGCCTACGGCGATGCATATGCGCTGAGAGGAAAGCGTTTCGTCGTCGTGATTGATGGCCTCGATCACGTCTGGCGCGAGAACGCCGAGATGATCGAACCATTGGAGTCGCTCTTCGCGCAGCTGCTTCCATTGCCGGCGAACACGTCGCTCATCCTGGGCACTCAGCGTGTCGATCCTGCGCAACTTCCAGTTCGCCTCAACAGATACGCTGAACAGGAGCACTGGGTGGAGTTACCACGCATGCGCCTCAGTTCTGTGCGAGCCTGGCTGGAGGCACAGCAGGCATCGGGTACGTTCCGGCTCGAGAGCCTTCCGCCGCGGATGGATCAACTGGCGGAGTTGTCGTTGGCGTTCGAGCGTGTCAGCGAAGGACATCCTCTGGTCCTGACCTATACATTTCTCGCCCTGGTACGAATCTCGCCCGTATTGACGATGCAACGTGTCGACGAGTACAGGTCACAACCTTTGGGTGATGCTCGCGCCTATTACCGAGCGCTGTGGCAAGGCCTGTCGTGGCATGCCAAGGATGCGCTGCATCTCATGGCCGAAGACGACTTCATCTGGCCGGCAGGGGCGCTTGGCGTCTGCCTGGATGCCGCCCATTCGACATTGGAGGATGAGATCGGCCATCTATTGGCAAGCGTGGATGCTGGCCTGGTCGCGTTCCACGGCAGTCTTTATGTCTTCGTCTCCAGTCAGGCCGACCATGAGTCGCGGTTGCGGTCGCTTCTTCCCAATGTGAGGCGCTGGCTCGCGGACGAAGCGCCAGACTACCTGCGCTGGGCCTGGCTCTGGTTGTACGAGTCGCGCCTCGGTGACCACGCGGCGTTGTTGGTCGGAACGACTAGATCCTGGGCGATAGCAGCTTTGACCCTGGCGTACCCCTCCAGGCAGATCAGCCGCATCCTGACGGCTGCGGAGGAAGTTGCCTTTACCTCGGGTGACTATGAGAAGGCGATCCGCAAGCGCTGGCTGAAAACTCGGATCGACAACGGCCTGGCCTACCAGTTGGATGAGCCTGGTGCGCTTGAGGACTATGCGCTTCGCCTGACGCTGGATCCGTATCCCGCGCTTCTCTTGGCGTCTGAGGTGAGTCAATCGAGCATTGCCGGCCTGCATCAGTTCGCCATGCTTTGCCTGTCCCTTGGGCAGTCCAAGCGTGCGGCAGAAGTTCAGGAGCGAATGCGGCACAAGATCAACGACCGTCTACGGGCGGGCGCCGTGAAGTCGAGTGACCGCGACCAACTGTTGGAGTTGTATCTTGAGGTGGCAGCGGGGACAGGCCAGTACGAACCGACAAAGGTCCTGGCGCTGGTACGGCGGCATGAACGCGCAGCGGAGGTTTTCGAGAATTTCCTGCGCAAGGCCAGCCTCGCTAGTGATCTGGCTCCGATTATGGCGTTCGTTCAACAGCCGATGCCCGTGTGGCTTCGTCGAATTGTTGAAGTCGAAGCCGTGCGGACGAGCGCCTGGATTGACGCGAAACTGCATGAATGGGGCGACTTCAATCGCTTCACGAAACATCCGTTGTCGATGTGCTGGCGAGTGCTCCATCAAGGCTCCGCTCTCGTCGATACGTTTCCATCGACCCCGCAGCACGAAGCGCTTGCCCAAAATTTCGGTAGCTACGACGAGTCGGAGTTCGCCAATTACCTGCATTTCATATTCTTCGCCTCGGTCGGCAATGTGTTGTTGCTGAAAGGTGCGCCACGACCCGGTGGATTGGGGGCTCGCAGTGAGCGAACTTGGCTGAATTCGGCTTTGGTCAAGCTGGGCGCTGCGGCGAACACTTGCGGGGCCCTTTTCGCACGCGGCGAGTACCCGGACTTCTCGTTGGCATACCGTTTGGTCGACCTCAAACGGCCAGCCGTCAGTGACCATGAAGCCTGGTCTGACTTGCGCTCGCTGACCAAAGCGCTCTCGCTGATCACGGCGGACCTTTTCTTCCTTGGCAGGCCGCGTTCACGGTTGGACCACATTCCCGCCGGCGAATGGGCGAGGAGCCGGAAGCTCGAACTGTTTGCGCTGCACCATTGGCGAGAGCTGTTCCTGACACGCCACTTCCGCTTGCTTGCCAATGACTTGGTGCGCGCTCAGATCGAGACCCAAGAGCGTGCCGTTCTCAGCACGGTTGGACCGTTCAATGAAAAGGGAAGCGAACTGACCGAACTATGCGGCTGGGCCACAGCCTACGGGTTGTCGAAATTGGGCGAACGCCTGATGGCAAGTGCCTACCGCTACGGGCTCGCGTACGGCTGGCGCAAAGACTGGAGATTGCCTTCAGTCTTGGATGCCGTGGAGGAGGTCTCTCGACACAACCAGCAAGCAGCTATGAGCGCGCTCGAAAAGCTTGCGCCCATCTACTCGGCGATCGACCAGATGACCGAGAAATCCGGCGCGAGCACGTCCGATCTTGCCGGCTTGATACTGAAGCTGATGCCCGCCGCCTACGTTCGGTTCTACCGATTCCTGCTTGATCGAAGCGAGTGGTACGAAGCCGAAAGGGCGTTCGCGGCATTCGTCGAGACTGTAGATCAGGGCACGCCGGCCGCCGATGTAGCCGCGGCGTTCCTCTGGGATGAAGCAGGCCGGGCAAGCGTGAAGAAGAGAGCGAATCCGCAGCTCGATGCAATGTTGTCGGTCTGGAGCCAGGGCCACCCTGCATCACAAGTCGAGAGCGACGAATCCTCAAGCTCTAAAGAGGAGGACTCGGACGAATCGACGATGCCGACGATTGAGAGCTACCCGCCGCCAAGGCTTCCCGACTTTGCAGCTGCGGTCCGCGACATGAAGCGCTACACCCTATCGGAAAAGTGGTTCGTACGGTGGTTCGAGTATTGGCGCGACCAGGGGTACGGCGTGGAATTGTTGGATGCACTGGCAACTGCGCTTGGTGGCGAGGAATTCGGCGCGGAGACAGCACTGCTGGACCGAGCGTTTCACCTGTGTCTGAAGCTTCAAGGGCCGAATAAGGCTTTCCGTTGGCTTGTCGAAGCTCACCGTCACCGTCGAGGATGGTCCGAGCAATTCCATGGGCGGGCGGATTCCACACATCGCATCGCATTGGTAGCACAGCACTACCCGAAACGATGGGCAGCGTTTGTCGCCAAGACCTCGAAACCCGTGTCGAAGCGCTATGAGCCTGCATGCGTAATTCCTGATGTAGCCCTGATCAGTCTTCTCCTTCAGGTTGGTGAAGTTCCACGTGCGTTGAGCGTGCTGCAAACCATCGTGGACCTCACTGTAGAAGAGTTCGAGGTTCAACCACTCACGAGGCCCCAGTGGCTGGACGGGGGCGACGAATGAATCTACGACAAGTCGCAGATCTTGCGGTCGCCCGTCTTGGTCTGCCCATCCCGATGGCCAAGCTTGCAACGATTCAAGCTGTCGCGCGAGCGCTCGACAGCGACGACACGGCAATGGTTTTTGCCGAGGCTATTGCTGGCTGGGCTGCCACTCGCGAATTGGAATCGCAGTGCCTCGAAGCCATCTGTCCGCTACTTGTCGCGGAACCCAGGCCAGAGGCGATTGCTCTGATTCGCAGGGCCATTGGCCGGCCGTCGATTGCATCTGATAGGCTGCTTTCGCTTGTTACAGGCTCGCCGACTTTAGTTGTCACGTGGACCGGTTGCCATTCAGGCCCAGTAACGCGGATATCCATGCTGGATGACGAGGAGGCCCAACTGCGCGCCGGCACTTTCATTCCTCCGTTTTTTACACATCAGCTCGAAAGGCTCGAGAGCCAGGGTCGTCGCCCCTTCATGCGCCAGTGGGCGTTTGAATACAAGGTGCTCACTGATCGCTACGGCGGGAACGGCGACGGCCATCTCGACTACTTTCTCGGCTCAGATCGAGAAAACGTTGGGCAGTTCGTCGCCCATCGCGGCCACTTGGCCAGATCCGCCTTCCTCCGCACGCTCGCATGTGCTGTAGAGCACTGGGGTATGTCGGCAGCGTTTGCTTCTCGCATCGCGGAGACGGCATTTCCGGCCGAGCCCATATTCCTGCGCCTTCCGCCACGGAATGCCCCCGAATGGGCGAGCATGGCTCAGCATCGCGCTGCAACAGAGGTTGAGGACGCCCCCACCTTCGCTAAGACGCTGATTGAAGGCATTGAAGCGGAGCTGAACGGACGACTCATGCATTGCTCGCTCGCCGTAGTCGACGAGCCGAAATGCCATGTCGAATTCGAGGTCTTTGCAATCGCGGACGCAAGCGATGACTTGGACGCAAAGCAGGTGGTTGGTTTTTATGAGCACCTGCTTGGAAACATCACGCCTGAGCGCGATGCTCTCAGAGCGTTCGTGTCTCCGGACTTGGGTGGCAAGGGCACAGCAGTTCTCGGTTTCATGCCGCTGCTAATACCGCTTATCGGGTACGGTGTTGGCTATTTGCAGTCGGACCTCGTCGGTCGAGTTCCATACGTGCCCGTGTCATCCATAGGTTTGCCAAACTTGGAGCTTGTGCCGATGCAGGGCGGGGCGGTGTTTCGTTCCAATGGTCGAGACGTCGGTTCCTGGGGCTGGTGGCACTGGAATTGGAAGCCCACGCATCCTCGACATCAGCCGTCTCCAACCGCTTGCTTCGCCTCGTTGCATCAAGATGCGGCCCGAAGATTGATCGAACACTTCGGTGGAAATATGGAACACGTATGGCGAATTACGACATGGACCCGCGATACTGACTACGGCAAATGGATTGAGACGAAGCGGACCGGCCAGTACAGAGGTTGACTGTGGCGCCGCGACAGCGACAGTCCGTAGGGACAGAGATTCTTGAAAGGCCGCAATCGGCCCGATAGCGTGAATTGACGGCGTGCTCCCTAGCTGACCACAACCGCTGTTCAAGAACCAGACAGACTGAAAAGGCGATTTCTACCGCTGAATGACCGCTGCTGATTTCTTCGTCAAATCTTTGACCGTTATCTGGAACGAATTTTTACGACGGGTTGTGGTCGAGTCCGGGCACTGAAATCGTCGGCACATTGCCAACTTTTCGGCGCTCACCCGCTCGACTGCGTTGGAGCAACCCGACCGATAAGTCATGTAACCGAACCTCGCTCTCGTCTTGGACCGGCAGTTCGAAATCTTTCGGACAGCACCGCAGGACCCGGCAGGTATGAGTGACCTGGTCAACTGGGCATCGAAAATCTTCGAATTGAGGGACGTTTCCGATTGGATCGAAAAGTCGTCCAGGCATTGCATTTGCGCCTTCGCGGTATGGGTAAAGCCAGTCCAGCGGGGTGCACCACCTTCCCCTCAAAGTCTTGATGCTGGACTGGCCTTCCCGAAAGGAATGCCGACTCATGCTAAAAATTTCTGCTTTCACTTTGCTGCTGGCCCAGGGCATCGCCGCCATGGCGCAAACCGTCGGTGGCAACGTCTTTTGCGCTGGCACGTCGTATGACCCATCACCCGCTTCAGTGTCGATCAACGGCACCGTTGCCGCGTCGGATGTGGGCATGCCCGGTGCCATTTGGGTGGGGATTGAAGACCCTGGTGCGCCCGGCTACCCGGCAGCCTTTTTGACACCCAGTGGCTGGGTGGCCTGGACGACCGGCGGCTTCCCCACTTACGTTGAAACGCCTGCACTGGGGTCAACATTTTCGTACGCCGCGTGCATTCCCACTTCACCTGCCGGGGGTGGCTGTGCCTCAACGAGTGCCGACTTTGTTGGTTGGAAAGTCTATGCGGGCTACGGTGTCCTGACGCCCGAACACCAAATCTTGATTCAAAAGCGGTGCGCATCACTCGATGCAGCCAAGCCCTGGCTGCAACAAAAGGGAAAGTGGCGCACCGAGTATGACGACGACATCGCCTTTCGTAATGCACTGGTTCAAAAGTCAGCGAACAAGGGTCGCTGGGGACCAGCACTCACCATTCCACTGATCGACTGCACCCCGCCTGATTCCGGCGGTCAATGAGTTTGTTTCTGAGAGGCCCCCATGGAAACCTTGACTGGTGAACAAAAAAAACGAATCGCCCTGCTGGATGCTTTCGAGGCCAAAACGGCCCCCGAGCGCGCCATTCGTAACGCCGGCATTGATCAGCATGAACAGCAGTACCGCCAAAAATGGCTGCAATTGCAGTCCAGCATGGAAGCAACCCGTGGCGATCTGCAAACCAGACTGAAGGGGCTGGGTGCCTCTGATCAATCGATTGCTGCGTCGGTGGCCATTGAACTGGCCAGACTCACTGAAGCCTATGACTTTGACAAAGACAGGGCCGCTCGCGAACTCGATGGCACGCTGGTCAAACCGCAAAGCTGGCTTGATTTCCTAAAAGATGCAAAGCTTGAACAACCCGATGGCCCCATTTTTGACAGTCTGATTGAAGAAGCAGAAAAGACGCCGGATTCCGGCCTGGAAGGCTTCACCCAACAAACAGCACCCAACATTGTGCTGGCCGATTTGCAGGCGCGTGAAGGTAAGGACGGCGTCATGGAATACACGCGCGGCTTGACGGTGGCCGTGCGTGATGTCGGTGACCGCCTGGATGTGCGAAAAACCGATGATCGCGACGTCGAAGCGGCACTCAAGATCGCCGCCAAAAAGTTTGACATCGACAAAGGCCTGCTACTGACCGGTGACACCGCCTTCAAGGTTCGTGCAGCGGAGATCTCTGGCAAATTGGGCTACCCGTTGCAAAACACAGAGCCTGAGGTGTTAAAGGCCTGGATGACAGGTAAACAAGTCGCCCAAGGCATTGAACGCGCAAATATCCCAAGTGTTGAAGCGGGCATCACGGGCGATCCTGTCAAGAACCTGACGATCGCGCCCGTGGGCAAGTCCGTGCTTCGTGCTGACCAAAGAACAATTGACATCCTCACAAAAAGCCCCGTGGCAGATATTGACCTGCTGGGTGACGGCAAGATTTCCATGCCCGATGAACGCATGCTTGCGGCCAACGCCAGTATCAAAGATTTGGGCTATCAGGCACTTCACCAAATAGCCAGGGTTGACCTTGAACAGCAAAACGGCGGTGTAGACCCTGGTTCTGTCGATCTGCTACGTGAGAAAGGCATTTTGGACACGGACGGCAAGCTCACGCAGCTTGGAACGGATGTGGTCATGGTTCGTGATGACCGCGTCATCAGGGAACGCGAAGCGCTGGAGCCGTCGCAGAAGGCGAACATTGCACAGTATTTCAAAACGTCTGGCGACTACGTGCGGGAGGCCTTTTTGGAGGAGCGGGAAAAGGTCGCACCTGAAGTGGCTGAGGACAAAAAAGAAAAGGCACTCGAACAGGAAAACGCCTTTCAGGTCGGGGGAAAAATCCCTAAAGCCCGCCAAATCGCGTTCGAGGAAGGTATTGAACTTTGAACCATCCCGCCCAACCGGAAAGGGCATTTTTAAGGAAGAAACCATGCAAGCAATGACACCCCTCTCTCCGCAAACAATGGCTGAACTGGGCATCCCGACCGACGCCCAACTGCATTCGGTTCGCGATGCCGACAAGCTCGGCATTGAGCTCTCCGGCCCTGAACATGACGATGTTGACGCCTTAGATTTTGTCGAGGTGCATCATGACTGAGCCCAAAAAAGACCTGCGTGAGCAAATTACGGAACGTATCGTCGCCTCCCTGGAGTCGGGTGTCATGCCCTGGCGCAAGGGTTGGAGCAATGAAGGGGGTGTTGCTGCCGGACTTCCCCGCAATGCGGTTTCCGGCCGCATTTACAGCGGTGGCAACCGGCTCATGCTGATGATGCAGGGAATGGACAAAGGCTACGCCGATCCACGCTGGCTGACCTACAAGCAGGCAGCCAGCCTGGGCGGTGGTGTCACCCAAGGCGAAAAGTCAACGCCCATTGAATACTGGGATGAGTTGCCTTTTCATCGCCGCCGGGACGTT
>JALNWC010000013.1 GCA_023231075.1 Rhodoferax sp. | reverse complement strand
GATCGGAATACCGATCACCGCAAACATCATCCACACCATGAAACACACGGTGAAGGCGAAGGTGCTGACGATCAGCACGGAGAGGGCTTGCCCTTTCTTGGTCATGTCAAAAACTCCTTTTGGGTTGCCACGACTGTAGGTTTTGGCTGGTCTGTGCGGTATCCCTCTGTGGAACGTGTGCTAGCAGAATTTGGAACTAGGGGTAAACACCCAGGACTAGTTCTAAAGAACTAGTGGTTAATTTTTACGGGTTCATCGCGCTGGTACGCTAATTGATTCATCTACAATGAATCTTTAAATTTATTTGGAGTCAAGCCATGAGTTCCTGCGCCACCGGTCACGTCACCCCCGAAGCCATTTACCCCTTTGATGCCCGCGGTGTGGCCAAACGCTTTCGTCATGCGGCCATTTTTGGCGCACTGGATGCGCTGCAGCCCGGAGAGACCATGCGCTTCTGCAATGACCACGATCCGATTCCCTTGTTGCACCAACTCAGCGCCCGTTATGGCGATGCCGTGTCCATTGCCTACGTGCAGCGCGAGGCCGGTGCCATCGTGATCGACTTCGCCCGCGTCTGACAGGGCATCCCCTTCATTTCAACCTTACTTTTGGAGATTCACACGATGAACCAAGTCAAAGCCAGTGGCTTTACCAAGCAGATGGCCCGCAACATGTTTTATGGCGGGACAGTGTTTTTCATCTTTGTTTTTGCAGCACTGATTTTTGACAGCGAACGCAAGATCCCGTTCCGCTCCAACGCCGAGGCCATCACGCCAGCCGTCATCAAGGGCAAGGGACTCTGGGAGACGCGCAACTGCATTGGCTGCCACACCCTGCTGGGTGAAGGCGCCTACTTTGCCCCCGAGCTGGGCAACGTCTACAAGCGTCGTGGTCCGGACTTCATCAAGGCTTGGATCGCTGCACAACCCACCCACATTCCGGGTCGCCGCCAGATGCCGCAGTTCAACTTCACCGAAGAACAACTCAACGATCTGGTGGAGTTTTTGCGTTGGACCAACAACGTAAACACCGAAAACTGGCCACCGAACATCGAAGGCTGATCAGAGAAACCCGTCTGAACTGACAAGGACAACAACATGCAAGCGACCACACTCAAATACAAATCCCAGGGGGTAGCGAAGTATTACTTCATTGCCGCGCTGGTGCTCTTTACCGCCCAAATCATCTTCGGCATCACGCTCGGGCTGCAATACGTGATTGGCGACTTTGCCTTCCCGTACATTCCCTTCAACCAGGCGCGCATGGTGCACACCAACCTGCTGATCGTCTGGTTGCTGTTTGGCTTCATGGGCTCGGCCTATTACCTGGTACCTGAAGAAGCCGAAACCGAGCTTTACAGCCCACGACTGGCCATGGTGCTGTTCTGGGTGTTTCTGGCAGCGGGCGCGCTCACCATCGTCGGTTATCTGGCGGTGCCCTACGCCAAGCTGGCAGAACTCACCGGTAATGAATTGCTGGGGACCATGGGGCGCGAGTTTCTGGAACAACCGCTGCCCACCAAAGTCGGCATTGTGGTGGTTTGCCTGGCTTTTCTGTTCAACATCAGCATGACCGTGCTCAAGGGCCGCAAAACCAGTATTTCTGTGGTGCTGCTGATGGGCCTGTGGGGCCTGGCGCTGATGTTCCTGTTCAGTTTTGTTAACCCCGACAACCTGGTGCGTGACAAGATGTACTGGTGGTTTGTGGTGCACCTGTGGGTGGAAGGCACCTGGGAGCTGATTCTGGGCGCCCTGCTGGCCTTTGTGTTGATCAAGACCACCGGTGTCGATCGTGAAGTGATCGATAAATGGCTGTACGTGATCATTGCCATGGCGCTGATCACCGGCATTCTGGGTACCGGCCACCACTTCTTCTTCATTGGCATGCCGGGTTACTGGTTGTGGGTGGGCAGTATCTTCTCGGCCATGGAACCCATTCCGTTCTTCATGATGACGGTGTTTGCCTTCAACATGGTGCAACGCCGTCGCCGTGACCACGTCAACCAGGCCGCCCTGCTGTGGGCGGTGGGCTGCTCGGTGGTGGGTTTTTTGGGCGCCGGTCTGTGGGGCTTCATGCACACGCTGAGCCCGATCAACTACTACACCCACGGCACGCAAATTACCGCGGCCCACGGCCATCTTGCTTTTTACGGTGCCTATGTGCTGGTGGTGATCGCCATGATCAGCTACGCCATGCCCACGCTGCGTGGCCGTGAAGCCAACAGCCGCCGCGCCCAGAGTTTCGAGATGTGGTCGTTCTGGATCATGACCATCAGCATGGGCTTGATGGTGCTGGCCCTCACGGGTGCGGGCATCCTGCAAGTCTGGCTGCAACGCATGCCCACCGAGGGCGCCATGTCCTTCATGGAGACTCAAGACCAATTGCGCTTCTTCTATTGGCTGCGCGTGGCGGGCGGTGTCGGCTTCCTGCTGGGCTTGATCACCTACCTGTACAGCTTCTTTGCCGCGCCGGGTAACAACGAAGACGAGGTGCAGGTGCCCAACGGCATGATGCACCGTCGGGTTAAGGCGGCTTGAGTCTGTGAGCATGTCGACTGTTCCTTTTTACGCCGAGCAAGCAGGGGAGTGCACCCTGTTCGAGCATGCCTGGCGCCAGCAGTTGCCGTTGCTGATCAAGGGCCCGACGGGGTGTGGAAAAACCCGCTTTGTCGAGCACATGGCGGCGCGCCTGAAGCGGCCTCTGGTCACGGTATCCTGCCACGACGACCTGAGTGCCGCCGACCTGGTGGGGCGCTTTCTGATTGGCAACGGCAGCACGCAGTGGTCCGACGGGCCGCTGGCCAGGGCCGTGCGCCTGGGCGCCATTTGTTACCTGGACGAGGTGGTGGAGGCACGCAAGGACACCACCGTGGTGTTACATCCGCTGGCCGACGACCGGCGTATTTTGCCGATTGAGCGCACCGGTGAAGAACTGGCGGCGCCGCCCGAGTTCATGCTGGTGATCTCTTACAACCCGGGTTACCAAAACCTGCTCAAGGGCCTGAAACCCAGCACCCGCCAGCGTTTTGTCAGCCTGAGCATGAACTACCCCAGCCCGCAGGTCGAACTGGACATTGTGCGCAACGAGACCGGTATTTCCGAGGCACAGGCCAAACAACTGGTGCAGTTGGCCAAAGCCCTGCGCTCGCTGACCGAGCACGACCTGGAAGAAACCGCCAGCACCCGCTTGCTGGTGTCAGCGGGGCGCTTAATCGCTTCGGGCTTGCCGCTGCAGGTGGCTTGCCAAGCCGCCATCATTGACGCGCTTACCGATGACCTCGCCACGGCGCAGGCGCTGGCTGAAGTGGTGCGCGCGCTGTTTGGCGATGCCGCCTGACGGCTTCGCGCCAAGATCATGAAGCAGTCGAGGCCCAACAAACTCGCTCCCGCACGTTTGCAGCAGTGGCGGTTGGCCACCCAGCTCGGTTTCTTTGCGCTGTTTGTACTGGCCCCAGCGCTCAACCTGTTGCGCTTTGACTTGACCGACACCCAGCTCTGGTTTTTGGGGCAACGCTGGTCTTTAGGTATTGACGCCCTGGCCCAAGGCCAAATCAGCGCGACAGACGCCGCACTGCAACTCGTCTGGCACGCCTTTGTGCCCGGCTTGCTGCTGGTGGCGGTTTTTCTGGGCGTGGCCTACCGCTATGGCCGCCTCTATTGCGGCTGGCTGTGCCCGCATTTTTCGATGGTGGAGCTGCTGAACAAGCTGCTGCACCGAGCTTGCGGCAAGTTGAGCATTTGGGACAAAAGCACCACACCCCGGCCGGGCGCTACCCCGAATGCGGGCTGGTGGCCGCTGTTTGCCTTGAGTTGTGCCCTGATGGGTTTTATCTGGGCCATCACGCTGCTGACCTACTTGCTGCCGCCTGACCTCATTTGGGGTGGTTTGGTGAATGGCACACTGACACCCAATCAAAGCCGGTTCTTGCTGATTGCCGGTACGGTTTTCACGCTGGAGTTTGCCTTTGCCCGGCATTTGTTTTGCCGCTTTGGCTGTGCGGTGGGTTTGTTCCAGAGCCTGGCCTGGATGGCCAACCCCAAAGGCATGGTGGTGGCCTTTGCCCGGGAGCGCGCTCGCGAATGCAAAACCTGCGACGCGCCACGTGGTTCCGCCTGCGACAACGCCTGTCCCATGCGCCTGAACCCGCGCAACATCAAACGCATGATGTTTTCCTGTGTGCAATGCGGCCAGTGTTTGACGGCCTGTGATGCCACCCAGCAAGACCAGCAGCGCACGCCCACGCTGGAGTGGCAGGTGGGCGTGGACGCACTGCGTGAAACCTTGCGCCAACGCCAGCGCGAACAGTCTTCGAGCCACTGATGGAAGAACTGGTTGGACGCTGGTGGCACCAGGCCATCACCAAGGTTGCGCGGCTGGAGCACCCGGCGGCGGCAGTGCAGTTGCAGGACATGCAAAAAGCCATTGGTATCTTTTTTCGCGCCGCCGGTGGTGCTGCGGCGCTGCGCTTTACCCCGGCCTCGCAGCAGGCCGTGGGTGGCCAGCGGCACTGGCTGCAAAAGCTGGCCGGCAGCGGTCAACGCGCCGACACGGCCCAACTGGAACCCGATGTGCTGGCGCTGCCCGCCACACTGGCGGTGTTTGATGATGTGCAACTGAACCGCGACCTGTACCTCTGGCTGGCGATGCTGTCCGCGTGTTTCGAGCCCAGCGGTGACTGGATCGGTGACAACCTGCGCGCCACCCAGGCGGCGCTGGCGCAATTCCCGGGCTTTGCCACAAGGTACCAGGTTTTGTTGCAGACGCACCTGACACAGCGCCCGAAGCTGCACCGGCTGGGTGGAGAAAAGGCACAGGCCGAGGCTGTCGTTCAGGCCGCGTTGAGAGAACTAGTGGCGGGCGACTTGCGCTGTGAACCGCAAGACGTCGCTGCTGTCTGGTTGTGGCTGAGAGCGAATGCCCCGATGACCGTCGATCGTCCGGTCGGTCAGAAAGATGCCGAGGCCGAACAACACGCCGCCGCGCTCAAGGACAAACAGCGCCGGCGCAGCCAGACCACCTCGCACGAACAAAGCCGCAACGCCATGGTGCTGCCGTTCCGCGCCGAAGCCCTGATGTCCTGGAGCGAAATGGTGCACGTCAACCGCAGTACCGATGACGAAGAAGATGGCAACGCCCTGAACGCCGCCAACGACATGGACAAGCTGTCGGTGGCACCGGACGGGCAAACGCTGGCCTCGCGCGTCAAATTCGACCTCGATTTACCCAGCAGCAGCGCCGACGACACCCCCGTCGGCGCAGGTATCACCTTGCCGGAATGGGACTATCGGCGTGCCGTGCTGCAGCCAGCACATTGCCTGGTGCAGGTGATGCAGGCGCAAAACTGCGCGCCCTTCATCCCCCCGGCGGCCCTGCGCCTGACCGCCCGGCGCCTGCGCCGTCGCCTGGAAGTTTTGCGTGACGCGCCACGCGCCGTGCATGGCCAGGACAGCGGGGATGACCTGGACCTGGATGCCTGGGTGCGCTTTCACGCCGACCAGCTTGACGCCGCCACCCTGTGCAGCGACACACCGCCCATCTACACGCGCCGTGCCCGGCTCGACCGCAGCCTGGCCACGCTGCTGCTGGCCGACCTGTCCTTGTCCACCGATGCCTACGCCACGAAACAAGCGCGGGTCATTGATGTCATCCGCGATGCACTGTTTGTGTTTGGCGAGGCGCTGCACGCCGCCGGTGACCCGTTTGCGATCTGGGGTTTCAGCTCGGTACGCCGTCAGCATGTGCGCATGCAGCACCTCAAAACCTTTGCTGAGCCGTGGAGCGATGCCAGCCGCGCCCGCGTGGGTGCCGTCAAACCCGGCTACTACACCCGCATGGGCGCAGCCATCCGCCACGCCACCCTGCAACTGGCCGACCGCCCCGAGCGCAAACGCCTGCTGATGCTGCTCACCGACGGCAAACCCAACGATCTGGACGTTTACGAAGGCCGCTACGGTCTGGAGGACACGCGTCAGGCGGTGCGCGAGGCGCACGCTGCCGGCTTGATTCCGTTTTGCGTCACCATTGACGAGAAAGCCCACGACTACCTGCCCATGCTGTTCGGTCAGAACGGCTACGCCATGGTGCACCAACCGCAAGACCTGGTGCGGCAACTCACCCAAGCTTGGGCCACGCTGTCGCGCCGCTGAGTTTCTCTGCCCGCATGGCAGGTGAAGCCATCAAAATAACCATCTTCTTTGTGCTTTTATTAGGTTCATGTAAAATGAATCTTTAAGGATTTAAAACTTGTCTTCAAGATCACACCGATGGACTCACCTGCATTTTTCAAACGAATTCCAGAGATCACCCTGATCGATCCGCTGGCTGATTTTTTAGGCTCTGCCGAGGGTGGACTGGTGCGCTACGGTTATGCCGATGCCGTCAAGCTGGCAGGCCATTCGTGTCCGACGGTGGCATCAGCTTATTGGTTAGGCGTGCGCGCCTTGCAGCAACTTTATCCCGATGCGGTGCCAGAGCGTGGCGGCATTGCGGTCGACTTGCGACAGACCCTGGAGTCGGGCACGACCGGTGTGGTGGCCAACGTCCTGGGTCAACTCACGGGTGCTGCGAGCAGCGGCGGTTTTGCCGGCACTGGCGGGCGCTTTGTGCGCCGCAACCTGATGCATTTTGGTGTGGACATGGCGTTTGAAATGCGCTTCACGCGCACCGACACCGGTCAGGCCGTGCTGGCCCAGGCCCATGTACAGCGGGTGCGCGCCGACCCTCGGACCATGCCCTTGATGCAAGCCTGTCTGTCAGGCACCGCCACGGCGGTGCAACGGCAAGAGTTTGGTCAGCTTTGGCAGGCGCGGGTCGAGCAATTGTTGCTGGTGCATGGTTTTGACGATGCCGTGTTTGAGCTCCGGCCCGCCTGAAAGGATAAATCACCATGACCTTTGTCGTGACCGAATCGTGCATCCGCTGCAAATACACCGACTGCGTCGACGTCTGCCCGGTGGATGCCTTCCGCGAAGGCGCCAATTTTTTGGTGATCGATCCCGACGATTGCATCGACTGCGCCGTGTGTGTGCCGGAGTGCCCGGTCAATGCCATTTATGCGGAGGAAGACGTGCCTGCCAAGCAGCAGAGTTTCATCGCGCTCAACGCTGAGCTGGCGCCCCAATGGAAAACGATCACGAAAACCAAGGCGGGCCTGCCCGATGCGGATGAATGGGCCAAGATTGAGCACAAACTCCCGGAACTCAAACGTTGATCGTCTCAATCGCGATGGCCCGGAATTGGTGATGTCCCGCTGGCGCTTCAGCCACCTGCTGCTGGCACCGCACCGTCTGGCGTTTTTCATGGCCGCCGTGATGCTGGCCACGTCCGCGCTCTGGTGGGCGGCGCTGTTGCTGGCGCGTGCATTGCCGTGGCCGTTGAGTCCGGTCGTTGCTGCACCCCTGATGCACGCGCTGCTGATGAGCCTGGGCACCATGCCGCTATTTTTTGTTGGCTTTTTGTACACCGCCGGGCCCAAATGGCTCAAACTGCCTGCGGTCAGTGCGCGCAGCCTGCTGCCGGCACTGGCGACGGTGATGACCGGTTGGGCGCTGGCCTGGATCGGGCTGCACTGGCAACTGCGAATGGCAGCTGCTGGCATGAGCCTGGTTGCGCTGGGCTGGACCACTTTAAGCCTGCGCTTTGCCCACATGGTTTGGTGCAGCCGGGTTAGCGACAAGCTGCACACCAGCTTGGCCAGTGCCGCGTGCCTGGTCGGCGCGGGGGTCATGTGGTGGGTCACCTTGGCACTGGTTTTTGACGCGACACCCCTGCTGCGTACCGGCATTCAGATGGGTATCTGGTGGTTCCTGGCACCGATCTTTGTGGTGGTATCACACCGCATGGTTCCGTTTTTCAGCGCCAGCATCATTGAAAGTCTTGATGCCTGGCGACCCAACTGGGTGCTGGTGATCATGCTTGGCACGCTGCTGTTTGAGGGCTTGGTCAGCGTGGTTGATCTGTGGTGGTGGCCCTTGCCGCCAGCGCTGCGCTGGTTGCAAGCGGGAGTGGAAGCGCCGCTGGCCTTGTTGATGCTGGGCTTGGCGCTGCGTTGGGGTTTCATTCAAAGCCTGAAGATTCGTTTGTTGGCCATGCTGCATGGTGGCTTCGTTTGGCTGGGTGTGGCGCTGGCTTTGAATGCCGTTTCACATGGTTTGATGGCCACCAGTGGCGATACCGTGTCGCTGGGCCTGGCGCCATTACATGCCATGACCATGGGCTACCTGGGCTGCACCATGTTCGCCATGGTCACGCGCATCAGCACTGGCCACGGTGGCCGCAAGGAGTCCGCTGACAACCTGGTCTGGTCGCTTTACTGGGTATTGCAGGCCGCCGTGGTGTTGCGGGTCAGCGCCGTCATGCTTGAGGCCGTATCGCAGACCTTGACGCTGGCCGCTGTGGCCGCGTGGTGTGTGGTCATGCTGGGCTGGGCGCTGCGCTATGGTGGCTGGTTTGGTACGCCGCGTCCGGATGGTCGCAATGGGTAAGGAAATGAGCAAAGAGATGGGCAAGGCGCAGGTGATGGAGCCGCCTCGATTGGCGGGTGATCTGGCGGTCTGGCTCATCATCCTGGCAGAATTGCTGGCGTTTGGCATTCTGTTTTTGTCTTACGCCTTTGCCCGCACGTTTGACGTGGCGTTGTTCAACGCCTCGCAGCGCACGCTCGATCTGAATTCTGGCGCCATCAACACGGCCTTGCTGATCACTGGCAGCTGGTGTGTGGTGCGCGCCGTGCAGGCTGTCAAACAGGATGCATCGGCGACAGGGGCGCGTTGGTTGCTGGCGGCGCTGGCCTGCGGCAGCGGTTTTGTCGGCATCAAGCTGCTGGAGTTTTCTGACAAGGCACAGGCGGGCATCGATTTGTCCACCAACACCTTCTACATGTTTTACCTTTTGTTGACCGGCTTCCATTTTTTCCATGTGCTGGCAGCCATGGTTTTTTTGACGATCCTGCTGGTCAAGACCCGATCCGGGCACTACGGCCAGCATAAGCACCACGCCCTGGAGACCGGCGCCGCCTTTTGGCACATGGTGGACTTGTTGTGGATCGTGCTGTTCCCGCTGGTTTACGTGATGCGCTGAGGCTCAGGTCAACATGTTCAAATTTTCAAGCAATACCCTCTGGCTGCTCTTGCTGGTCGCCACCGGTGCGACCTATTGGCTGGGTGAGTCGGGTGAGCTGGGTCACGCCAGCATGGTGCCGGCATTCCTTATCTTTGGCTTTGCCTTGGCCAAGGGCTTGGGCGTGATCCTCGATTTCATGGACTTGCGCCATGCGCCTGCCTTGTGGCGCAATTTGCTGGTGGGTTGGCTGGTTTTTGTGATTGGGATGATTTTGCTGGCTTACTGGATTGGTCAGCTGCATTGATCTTCGCATTCGTGGTCAAGTTCTGGAGCCGGGTCTCGCCCCGGCGGGCGACTCACTTTTCTTTGCTTCGCCAAAGAAAAGTAAGCAAAAGAAAAGCGACCCTACTGTCTGCGACCCGCAGCAAAGCTGCGGGCAACCTGCGTTGGGTAAGTTTTGCGGGGGAGCCGCTCGAACTCGCTGCGCTCAGACAATCGCGACTCCTGATCCCGCAAAACCCACCCAACGCAGGCGCATACACAAGGGTGGGGCGGCCGGACATCCAACAGCCATGCTCCCATCCGGCTTGACTTTAACCGTCTTTTCCATCCGGCCGTGCGCTCACCAGCCAAGGGGTGTATTGCCACAGGTAAATCAGGAACGCGGCACTCCAGGCGGCGGCTGACGCCACCAAGCTGCTGACGTAGAGCGACGGTACCAGCCAGGGCATCAGCACCCGCAGCACGGCGGCCAGCATGATCAGCACATAGATCGCCATCTCCGGCGCATCTGCCGCCAAGGGCCGGCCGGTATGACCGCGCGCAGTGCGGGTCATCATGCCCAGGATCAAGCCGCCGGTGGCGCCGACACCCAGCGCATGCACGCCGAGGGATGTCGAGACCAGGCCCAATTGCGCCAGTGCCAGCAAGCCCAGACCCAGAATCAGCCAAAGGTGGGCCGCGTGCAGGATCCACAAAATCGGTCGGCCGAGGGTGGCCAGCGGGTGCCAGCGCAACTGGCGCACCAGATTCAGCACAAACGCCAGTGCCAGAGCCCCAGCGGCCAGGCCACCGTGCCAGCCGGTCACCCACAGCGCCAGGCCAAGCACGGTGGCTGCCAGCGCCGTGCTGTCCAGCCAGGGCAGGGTGACGATTTTGATGTTCGGCAGGGCGCTGGTGGTGAAGAAGGGAACCACCCGGCCGGCCATCACGCATTCAATGATGACCACAAAACCCAAAGCGGCATACAAGCTGCGCATCGGGTCCAGGTCGATCTGGCCGTTGACCGCCAAATGGAAGCTCAGGTTCACCCCGGTCAGCAACAACAAAATCAGCGCCAGCGGTACATTGCGCCAGTTGCGTGACTGGATCAGCAAGCGCAAAAACACCAGGCCCACAATGGGCAACAGTGCCAGGTCCAGCACCGCAAATACCGCATAGGGCGCTACCAGCGAGGCCACGCGGGCACTGAGCCACAACAGAAACAAGGCGCCCAAAGCCGGACCGCGCGGGGTTTGCAAACCGGTCCAGCTTTTGCCAGCGGTCATCAGAAAACCGACGATGACCGCGATGGCAAAACCAAACAGCATTTCATGGGCATGCCAGAGCAACGGCTGCGGTGCGGGTTGCCATTGGAGGGCACCCAGAAAGACCGCCACCCAGAGCGGTACGATCAGGGCTGCCAGCAGGGCCGCGCCAAGGTAAAACGGACGAAAAGCCAGCCGCAGCCAGGGCATGCCTTGAGGTGCGGGCGGCGTGGGGGTGTTGTTCAGGATCGGGAGTGTCATGCGGGGTGCCTCGTGGGGTTGTCTGTCGGGTTGCTTGTTGCTGTCGACGGGTTGCCAGGTGCGAGTTGCTGCTCGCCCCAGGCCAGCCAGTCGTCGCCAAACAATTCCGCCGGATGCGGTGAGCGCTCGTTGGCGCAGGCCATGGCGGTGACGGCGCAAAACTGGTCACAACCCCAGCAAATGCGTTCCGGGTTGGCGGGGTGGAGGGGGAATTTTTTGGCCATAGGGTTCAGCGTGGGATCAAAAAGGTGGATTTTTCTTCGACGACCACGGTCTGGCCCGTGACTTCCACCCGGAAGCGGATCGGGCTGGCCTTGCCACGGTGGGCTTGTGCCGCCTCAAAAGGCAGGGTCAGGCGGATGGTGAGCGAGCCGATGCCGGTGGCCGGCACACTGAATACCGGATCGGTGGTCAAGGTCAAGCCCGGCAGGCCCTGCACGCTGGCGGTGTAGGTTTGCGTGCTCTCCGTGGTGTTCATGACTTTCAGGCGGTAGATGTTTTCAACGTCACCATTGCCCAGCTCACGTGCCATGGTGCCGCGGTCCTTGATGATGTCCACGGCAAAACCCTTGCGGTTGGACAAACCGCCCACAAAGATCGCCACGACTGCCAGAAACAGCACGCCGTAAACCCACACGCGTGGGCGCCAGACCCGCTTCACCATCTGCTTGGGTGTCAATTTTTCTGCGATGCCCTTGCCTGATGAATAACGGATCAGGCCAGCGGGGTAGTTCATTTTGACCATGACTTCGTCGCACACGTCGATGCAGGCGGCGCAGGCAATGCATTCGTTTTGCAACCCGTTGCGAATGTCGATGCCGGTGGGGCACACCTGCACACACAGCGTGCAATCAATGCAGTCACCCAGGCCCAGCGCCTTGGGGTCGGCAGCCCGCGCCCGTGAGCCGCGGGCCTCACCCCGCTGTGCATCGTAGGCAATGACCATCGAGTCCATGTCGGTCAGAGCGCTTTGAATGCGGGCATAGGGGCACATGTGTTTGCAGATTTGTTCGCGCAAGTAGCCCGCGTTGCCATAGGTGGCCAGGCCGTAGAACAGGACCCAGAACCATTCCCAGGGTGAAAACGACAGCATCAGCAGTTCCTGCACCAGGTCCTGAATCGGCGTGAAATAGCCCACAAAAGTAAAACCGGTGAACAAACCCAGACCAATCCAAAGACCTTGCTTGGCGCCTTTGCGCAGTATTTTTTCAAGACCCCAGGGCGCGTTGTCCAGCCGCATCCGGGCCAGACGATCGCCTTCCGTGATGCGCTCCAGCCACAAAAAAATCTCGGTATAGACCGTTTGCGGGCAGGCATAGCCACACCAGAGCCGGCCCGCCACCGCGGTAAAGAAAAAAAGCGTCAACGCCGCCAGCACCAGCAAAACAGCCAGGTAGATCAGTTCTTGCGGGTGCAGCACCAAGCCAAAAATAAAGAACCGGCTGCCGGCCAGATCAAACAAAATGGCCTGTCGGTCGTTCCACTGCAGCCAGGGGATGCCGTAAAAAACCAGTTGCGTGACCCAGACCATGAGCCAGCGCAGGCGGGTAAAAAAACCGCCGACGCTGCGCGGGTAGATTTTGCCCTGCTCGTCGCTCAACGAAAAGACGCTGTCAGCAGCGGCGTCAACGGGGACGGGCTGGATCGGAATGATCTTTTGGGTGAACGGTTTTTTCATCGCTTTGGCGCTGCGTGGACCGGTCGCGGTTTCGGCATGTGTGCCATCCTTAAAGAAGAATTTGGTATGAATGTTATTTTATCCTGATAATAGACACATTGAATGCATCTTTGATTTAACCTGGTCTGACCTATGCGCCTCACCCAATGGACCGATTACACCTTGCGTGTGCTGATGTACTGTGCCGCCAGCAAGGACCGCGCCGAACCGGTGACGATCACCGAGATTGCCGAGAGTCACGGCATTTCGCGCAGTCACTTGACCAAAATCGTGCAGCAACTCGCGGCCCGGGGCTGGCTGGAAACCACCCGCGGCCGCGGCGGTGGCCTGCGCCTGGCCCTGTCCGCCCAAAACCTTGGCCTGGGCACCATCGTGCGCGCCACCGAGACCGATTTTTCCGTGGTGGAATGTTTTGAGCCGAGCCTGAACCCGTGCCGGCTGAACCCGAACTGTCGACTCAAAGGGGTCTTGAATCAGGCCACGCAGAGTTTCCTGGCGGTGCTGGATGATGTCACGCTGGCCGATCTGGTGGCACCGGTGAGCAATGCGGTTGACGCACCCAAAACCCAGGGTTCGCGTTGGATTCCCGGCTTGCCGCTTGCCTTGGCGTGAGTTGGGTCCGGGGCTCGCTACAGCAGTCCCTGCTCGGTCGCCATCACGGCGGCGTGTACCCGTGAACTGACCCCCAGTTTGCGCAGCACATGCTGCACATGGATCTTGACGGTGGTTTCGACAATGCCGTGTTCGCGCGCAATTTCCTTGTTGCTGGCGCCACGCGCGATGCCGCGCAGGATGTCGAGTTCACGCGGTGACAGGCTGGCCATGGCCAGCTGATTGAGTGTGCCCACTTTGCCATTGCTGATGCCTGCCGTGAGCTCGGTGCCGGGCTGTGACTTGAGCGTCACGCCTTTGTAGGCGGCAATCAGCTTGCCCATCATCTCGGGCGCAATGATGCTGTCGCCTTGTGCCGCACGGTGCACAGCGGCGGTCAGGTCGTCGCCTTCCATGGTTTTAAGCAGGTAACCGCTGGCGCCGCCATGCAGGGCTGCCGCCAGATCGTTTTCGTCCTCGCTGACGGTCAGCATCAAGATACAGGCATTGGGTGCCGCTTCAAGCAGTGAGGGCAGGGCGCTGACACCGCTGACGCCGGGAAGATGGTTGTCGAGCAGGATGACATCGGGTTGCAGTTCACTGGCTTTGCGTTGCGCCTGCCCGGCGTCCGCGGCGTCACCCACGACCTGCAGGCCGGCGTCGCTGGTCAGCAGGGCCGTCAGCCCGCGACGAAACAAGGTGTGGTCGTCCACCACCAGAATGCGAATGGGGCTGCTGTTGGGGGAGCTGGTCGGCATGGTCAAACGGCGCTTGCAGCCTCGTGTGCTTTCAGGTTGTCGATGCGGGCAGCGTTGGTGGTGCTCGGGTGGGATGGCGGTGTCAGGGTCAGGATGACCGAGCTGCCACGCGTGGGTTTTGACATGACCTCGATTTGCGCGCCAATGCGCTGCGCGCGCTCGCTCATGATGCGCAAACCCACATGGGTTTCATCAAATTGATCCGTGTCGGGGTTAAAGCCGATGCCATCGTCGCGCACTTCAAAGCGCCAGGTGGGTTGTTGTTGAACATCCAGCCAGACTTGCGACGCACGGGCATGCTTGCGGATATTCGACAGGGCTTCCTGAACAATGTGCAACACCTGTATCTGCACGTCCGGTGCCAGTGGCAGGCCCTGACCCTGCATGGTCAAGGCGGTTTTGATCCCGCTTTGATGTTCAAATTTTTGCAGCGTGGTGGCCAGTGCGGGCTCAATGTCTTCGGTATTGGTGCGGGTTCTGAAGTGCAGCAGCAGTTCTCGCACATCGCCATAGCTTTCGCGTACGCCGGTATCAATTTCCTCCAGGATTTTCGCCATTTCGGATTCGTTGCGGGTTTTGATGGCGTCGCGCATCAGCTGTACCTGGATTTTCAGGAAGGCCAGTGACTGGGCAATCGAGTCATGCAGTTCGCGCGCCAGCAGGTGGCGCTCTTGCGACACGGCAGCTTCTTTTTCCAGGGCATTGAGGCGCAGGTTTTCCATGCCGCTGGCCAGGTGGCTGCTCAGGGCCTCCAGCAAGGATCGCTCTGCTGGCGTCGGGCTGATGCGGGCGTGGTAAAACAAATCGACCTCGCCCATCAGGTGCTGGTGCAGCCGAACCGGCAGGGTGATGACCGTTTCGAACCCGGCCTTGAGGCAATGCTGCATCGGGGCGCTGGATTCGTCGCGAATCGGAATGATGCGAAAGTCCGAATCCAACGTGGTCGAGCCGCAAAAGCAATCACCGGTGTAAATGCACTGCTCGCTGTCGATCATGTCAGCGGGCAGGCCGTGGGCGGCCAGCATCAGGTGGCGTTGACCCCCCTGGTTCGACCAGCGCAGCGCAACCCCATCGGCGTGGGAAATTTTGGCCAGACTTTTGCTGAAGTCCTGTGCCAGCGCATCGAGCGAGGTGGCTTTGGACACCAGGGCCGTGACCTCGTACAGACTCTCCAGCCGGTCCGATTTTTCCTTGAGCAGGAAGGTTTTTTCGGCCACCTTGGCTTCCAGGTTGCGGTACATGGACTGCAAATGCTCGGCCATGCCGTTAAAACCGTCGGCCAGGGTGCCCAGTTCATCGCTGGAAACCCGCTCCACGCGGGCATCAAAATTACCTGTTTGAATTTTTTCAATCGCATGTTTCAGCTGTCCCACGGGCTCCAGCACAAACAGGTAACCGGTGTAGAGCAGGACGCTGGCCCCCACCACCACCGAAGCCAGCATGCTCATTTGCAGCAGGTGCAGCAGCGCGGTCCATTGGGCGATGTGCACCTCGATGCTGTTGACGAAGTCATCGATGTGGGAGGCAAAGGCCACCGTGTCGGACCGCAATTCGCCATGGTTTGCGGGCTTGGCCACAATCCAGCGCGCCTGGTAGGCAGCCCAGTCGTTCTCGATCACGGCAAAGCGCTGGTGGGTGTCGGTGTCCCAGGGCACAAACAGCGGGCGCTCCGGATCGCCTCGACGGAGGGTGGCCAGGCTGCGGTCGAATTCGGCGCTTTGTTCGGGGAGCTGACGGGTTTCCCGGGTACCAATGGACAGCGACATGCGGTAGGACTGCATGCGCATGCGCCCGGCTTCATTGACGGCCGCCGCGCCGCCGTCCAATTGCCACGAGACCCACAAGGTGGCGACGGTGGCCATGAAGATCAGCAGCAAAAATGGCGCTCCCACCATCACTAGCTTGGCCCCCAGACTCCAGTGGCGTTGGCTGCTCATGCTTCAGCCGTGCTTGCTGTTGCGCCGGGTTGCTACCAGCCGGACTCCCTGCCTCAGGCCTGCCGCTCAAAAATGGCCGCAATGCCTTGACCACCGCCAATGCACATGGTCACCAGCGCATAACGCCCGCCAATGCGCTCAAGCTCATACAAAGCCTTGACGGTGATCAACGCGCCCGTGGCACCAATCGGATGCCCCAGCGAAATGCCCGAGCCATTGGGATTGACCTTGGCCGGATCGAGACCGAGGTCGCGGCTGACGGCGCAGGCCTGGGCGGCGAAGGCCTCGTTGGCTTCAATCACGTCGAGGTCATTGACCGTCAGGCCCGCCTTCTTCAAGGCCATTTGCGTGGCGGGCACCGGGCCGATGCCCATGTACTTGGGGTCCACGCCCGCGTGCGCGTAAGCCACCAGCCGGGCCAGCGGTTGCAGGCCGCGGGCTTTGGCTGTGCCGGCCTCCATCAGCACCACGGCCGCCGCCGCGTCGTTGATGCCGGAGGCGTTGCCGGCGGTCACCGTGCCGTTCTCCTTGAGGAAGGCCGGCTTGAGCTTGGCCAGGTCGGTCATCGTGCAGTTGGGGCGGTAATGCTCGTCGGTGTCAAACACCACGTCGCCCTTGCGGCTCTTGAGCGTTACCGGCATGATCTGGCTCTTGAAATAGCCGACTTCAGTGGCGCGCTGGGCGCGGTTGTGGCTCTCCATGGCCAGCGCGTCCTGATCTTCACGGCTGATGCCCCATTTGGCCGCGATGTTCTCGGCCGTGATGCCCATGTGGACGTTGTGGAACGGGTCGTGCAGGGCGCTCACCACCATGTCGACCATCTTGGTGTCGCCCATGCGCGCACCCCAGCGCATGTTCAGGCTGGCGTAGGGCGCGCGGCTCATGGCCTCGGCACCGCCGCCGATGGCAATGTCGCAGTCGCCCAGCAAAATGCTCTGGCCGGCCGACACGATGGCCTGCAGGCCCGAGCCGCACAGGCGGTTGACGTTGAAGGCGGGGGTGCCTTCGGCGCAACCGCCGTTGATGGCCGCCACGCGCGACAAATACATGTCCTTGGGCTCGGTGTTGACCACATGGCCAAACACCACGTGGCCGACCTCGTCACCCTGGACCTGGGCTCGCGCCAATACCTCTCGCACGAGCTGGCCGGCCAGTTCGGTAGGCGCCATGTCCTTCAGGCTGCCGCCATAGGTACCGATGGCGGAACGGGCACCACTCACAATCACGACTTCACGGGTCATTGAATATCTCCTGTGTTTAACAAATAATTACGGACGTATCTTGAATCTTGATTGTATTGCGTCGAGGCTCAAGCACTGTCGCGCACATCGGCGACCGCTTGCTGGCCGAAGTCGGGCCGGGCCAACCAGGCCAAGACACGCTTGGCGGCGTCACTGGCAGCGCTGAGTTGCCCTGAGGACTTGAGCTCGGCAAATCCGGACTGATCCGGAAAATTGGCGCTATCGGCGCCGCGCAGTTGCACTTGCATGTCGGTGTCGATGACCCCCGGTGCCAGCGAGCAGACCTTGGCGCCGTTGGCCAGGCGGGCTTCGTCCAGCGCCAGACAGCGGGTGAAATGGTCCATGCCGGCCTTGGCAGCACAGTAAGCGGCCTGCGAGGCCATGGGGCGGCGCCCCAGGCCGGATGAGATGTTGAGAACCCGGCGAGGCGCCCTCCAGCCTTGGGTTGCATCAAGGAAGGCTGCTGTGAGCAGCATCGGGGCCTCCAGGTTGACCCGCATGGCGGCTGCCAATTCGGCGGGCCCGGATGCGCGCAAGGGGGCGATCGTCGGGATCACGCCGGCGTTGTTGATCAGGGTCGCGCTCAAGATTTGCGCGGGGTCCCGCTCGTCCAGCCAGGTCTTGAGGCGCAGCGCGGCGGGCTCAGGCTGTGACAAGTCCAGGGTCCACTGCGCCAGTGGGCAATTCCGCTGCGCTGCGACCGACGCCAGCGACGGGTTCGCATGACGCGAAATGCACAGCAAATGGTTTTGCTGCGCCAGCAATTGTTCAGCCATGGCCAGACCCATGCCGCGCGAGGCCCCGGTGAGGATAAATAAATGTCTTTGCATGTTTTGTCGGCTTAATTGACGGAGGTCAAATTTTCCCTGATCCAGGTGACTATCATGAACCTCAACCAAAGTGGTTGTATGACAAGGAGAAGAAAATGCAAGTTCAAATTCACACCGATCACCACATTGAAGGCACCGAGGCCATGGGCAAATGGGTCAGCAGTGCCGTCACCGATGCGCTGGCACGGTTCAGCGGCCAGATCTCCCGGGTCGAAGTCCACTTGAGCGATGAAAACGGCGGCAAAAAAACCAGCCCGGAAAACAAGCAGTGCCTGCTGGAGGCCCGGCTGGAAGGGCACCAACCGCTGGCCGTCAAACACCATGCCGCCAACCTGAACCAGGCACTCGACGGTGCCACCGACAAACTGGTACGCCTGATCGAGAGCACGCTGGGTCGCACCGCGCGGGTTTGATGTTTAAAACGGCGGCTCGCTTGAACCTAAAAACGGCAGTTGGATGCGCCCGCCGGTGCCGTGATCGGGGT